>JAXHVS010000055.1:0-91213 GCA_034189025.1 Bacteroidota bacterium | reverse complement strand
TAATTATAATACCATTCTTTTTTTTGTATATTAAATTACTTTTTTTCGAATATATTTAGAACCCAACACGCTTAATGCACCCATATAATTTAAACGAAATTGGATTAAATCACCAACTTTATATTTTGGTTTTTCTGATCCCAGATCAACAACAATCATATCTGAACTGGCACCAGTTATTTCAACAGAATCATCTATTGGAGTCATATTTTCCGGATCGATATCTAATAAACCAATATCTAAAATTGCCCTATATGATGTTTTTCCATAATCTTCTTCATCAAAGGACTTTACTTCTCCAGCAACATTAGTTCCAATTTCACCCGTTGGAACAATAGGCTTCTCAGTTAATTCAATAATTTCTGTATTTAACTTAAAAATATCGTGTTTCATTTCAGGAATATCTTCCTCTGTAAAAAGGTTATTTCCCATAAATAATGTTTCTCCAATTCTAAAATGCGTAATTCCTTCAGGTATAATGTTTTTGAAAACAAGTTCAAGTGTAACGGATGAACCTCCGGAAACGTAAGGAATATTCCGTCTAAATTTGGCTTCGACCAGTTGCTCGTATAAACATAATTGTACTAATTTATCCTGACTGGGCATTACTCCGTTTAAACAATTCAAATTAGTTCCGATACCTACCACTTCAATATTGGGTAGTTTAAAAATACGTCCATAAAAATCAATAAACTCTTCACCCAAAACACCTTCGCGTAAATCGCCCATCTCAATCATTATCATTACCTTATGCTTCTTCTTTTGACGTTTAGCTTCATCCGAAAGTAGTTTTATCGTACTAAATTCGGTATTAAAACTAATATCGGCATACTTTACCACATTTTTAATCCCTCTTTTTGCGGGAGGCCTAATATAAACCGTTTCAATTTCAGGATCAAGTTTTTTTACTACTCTTAAATTATCTATTCGAGCATCTAGAATCTGTTCTACTCCTAAGTTTATTAACTCTTTCAAATAGTCTTCATTGCCACAAAGTAATTTTGAAACAACACCAAATTTAATTTCATGTTTATCTAAAATTGATTTTAAATAATTAAAATTAAATTTTAATTTTTCTCTGTCAAGTTCTAAGAACGCCATCTTTATTTTTTTTAGTATAACTCTTTTTTAGCTAATTTATTACTTTTCGTGGAATGTTCATAGGTAATCTGGCCAATAACTCATAATTTAACTGATTGCTAAAATCAGCAAATGAAGCCAGTGTAATTTCAATTCCATTGTCTGCGCCAATTAATATTACTTCGTCGCCCCGTTTTACTCCTGGTATATGGGTTACATCAGCAATAAGCATATTCATATTAACCACTCCAATAACCGGTGCTCTCTGTCCATCAATAATTACGCGTCCCTGATTACTCAATGAACGGCTGTATCCATTCGAATAACCTACCGGAACAATAGCAATTACCTTTTCTTCTTGAGCAAGATACGCAGTTCCGTAACTAACAAACTCACCTGTTTTTACTTTTTTAATAGACATAATCTGACTTTTCCAGCTCAACACTCGCATTAATGGATCTGTTTTATCCATTCTTTTATTGATATACTGAATAAATGTTTCGCGAGTGGGCCAGAACCCATATTGTAAAATTCCAATTCGCACCATATCCATTCGGGTACGAGGATAAGTTATTGCAGCTGCAGAACATGCAGTATGACGGATTTCGGGAATAATATCTCGATTATTAAACCATTTATACAATTGATTATATTTACGAATTTGCTTTTGTATACGTACATGATTGGCAATACTTTCTGCACCAGCATAATGAGTACAAAGCCCTTTGATATAAAATAAATCTCTGTTTTCTTTAATAAATTTAACCACTTTTACCAGCTGCTTCTGCGTAAATCCGGTTCTGTTTAGGCCAGTTTCCACTTCAATATGAATTTTGGCTACTTTATTTAGCTTTTTGGCTTTTTCGGCAGCTTTTTCAAGTTTTATAATTTCAAAAACAAAAAACTCTAAATCATTATCGATAGCCCATTCAATTTCTTCATCTGACATCCAACCCATGATCATTACATCGGTTTCGGGCTTTTTAACATTACATACGGCTTCGGCTTCTTCTGCACTAAAAACAGAAAAATGACGTATCCCAGCTGTTTCAGCTATTGGAACAAACTGTTCAATTCCATGGCCATATGCATTTGATTTTACAACAGATGATATCTTAACCTCATCTCCGAGAAAATGTTGTAAAAAATTTAAATTATGAATTAAAGCTGTTCGATCAATTTCAATTACTGAAGTTCCTGCCATAACTATTTCTGCTCATTTTTTATAATTTGCTGATAAATCCCATAAAACATTTTGACCCCATTTTCAATAATATCATCAGGGAAATCGTAATCCGGATTATGCAATTGTGGTTGAGTGACTCCAGATCCAAGCCCGAAAAGCACTCCTGGAAATTGCAGTGTAAAATGGGCAAAATCTTCGGACCAACGAAAAGGTTTTTCTATCTGTTCAACGGGAATTTGATTCGACATTGCTACCTGTTGTAATTGTTGCACAAGATTAGTGTTATTTATCGTTGCGGGAAACTCTTCTACATAAGAAATTTTAATACTTAGGTTACTTTTCTGAGCATTATACTGAGCAATTTTCTCAGCTTGCTGGGTTAATACATCCATATCAGCATTGGTATACGACCTAAGGGTAGCCATTACTTCGGCATATCCCGGGGTAGTACCAAAAGCAACTTCACCAAGCATTGCATGAATTACCGTTACCAGTGTAAAATCATTAAATACATTTTCTTTTTGAGGTAAAAAGGTCAGCTCTTTTACAATGTCAGCCATTGCTAATGCCGGGCTGTTTCCATTTTCAGGTTCTCCGGCATGAGATGTTTTCCCTGTGAGTTTAATAATCATCCCTTTGGAGGCAGAGGCAAAATTTTTCTCTCCCAACACTATAGCACCTTTTTCGTATCCTGGTAAGTTATGTAAAGCAAAAACATAATCAACGTTTAATTGCTTAAATCGTTTATCATTTACCACCCTAAAGGCTCCCTGGCCATTTTCTTCGGCAGGTTGAAACATTAATATCACCTGGCCGGCATCAGGCCTGTTTCTGGAAAACGTATCGGCTAGTCCAGCTAGAATTGCCATATGTCCATCATGGCCACATTTATGGCCTACCCCAGCAGTTTGCGAACGATAACTTTTATCAATTAAATCGTCAATGGGCAAACCGTCAAGCTCACAGCGAAAAAGAACGGATGGCCCTTTATTCTTTCCTTTAAAAATCACAGCAACCCCATGGCCTCCAATCTCTGTAATGATTTTATCAGGATGATATGGTTCCATAAAGTTAATTATCCGGAGGGCTGTCTGTGCTTCGGAATCAGATAGCTCCGGATGTTGATGGATTTCATGCCGAAGGGTTGTTATTTTTTCTACATCAAAAAGATCTCCCATAAATAATACAAATCAATATGAATAATTAGTATTCATAGTCAAACGAAAATACACCTTAAAATTAATAAAAGCTAATGGCATTCACTAATCAAGAGATAAGACAATTGTTTCAGCACAACAAAATTAACAATTTTTATGGAACAAACAAATTAGCTATTAACCCTAACACCTGAATTTACAAGTGTTAACCAACCTAAACCATTAAAATCCAAGAAATAATCTTTTCTACTGAAACTATTCTCCGTTTTCAAAATGAATATTTTCATCAACAGTAATTAAAGGTGATGCATCTAGGCTGTCAATATCAAGGTATTTAATAATTAAATCCAATGCATCATTAATTTCTTTTTGCCGTTGTCCTGATACGGTTTCCAGTTGCTGATAAAGCCTTTCATGCAATAACGAAGGGGTATTTTTTAACAATTCAGAACCTTTGGAAGTTAGCACAATGTAAGTGGTTCTTTTATCATCTTTTTTTGGCAACCGCGCAATACATCCTTTCTTTTCTAATCGGTTAATAATTCCGGTTACGGTGCTCGAATTTAAATTCATATAATCTCTGATATTCTTCTGTGTCGACTGAAATCCTTCTGATCTATTTAAATATTCAAGACACAGCAACTGAGGAATACTCAGCCCATGTTCGCGTTGTATTTTTTTCGATTCAATATTAATTGAACGTACAATTTTCCTGATCTTGATTAAAATATCTGTTGTATTCATCGAAATGAAAATAGTTTCTACACGACACAAATATATTTTATTTAACCCATAACAAAAAACAAGTTTAAATTTTTCTTTTTTACACAAACAAAAATCAATAATAAAATATAACTTCGCACCTTGTTATGAAAAAAAATATTGCAACCGCCTACATTGCTGTGAGTTTAGCAATGATATTTTGGAGCTTCACCTTTATTTGGTACAAAATAGTATATCAGTTTTATAATCCGATTACTACTGTATTTTTCCGCCTTATCATATCTTCCATTTTCCTTTTTGCATTGATGTATCCCCTCAAAAAAATTGAAAGAATACATAAAGGAGATTTTAAATATTTTTTGTTGGTTTCGGTATTTAATCCATTGCTCTATTTTATTGGAGAAAGTTTCGGCGTTAAATTAGTATCATCAACGCTTGCTGCTGTTATTATTGCCACTATTCCTTTGTTTACTTCATTTACCTCATCATTTTTCTTGAATGAAAAGATTACCCGAATGAATCTAACGGGTATTATATTTTCCATTATTGGGGTAAGCTTTATTATTTTTGAAAAAAACGAGGGGATAACTGTATCGCCACTAGGTATTGCTATGTTGATGCTTGCAGTTGTTGCAGCCATTGGCTATTCAATCGTTTTAAAAAATTTATCGTACAAGTACAGCTCAATTAGTATTGTTTCTTATCATAACCTTATAGGTATATTTTTATTTGCCCCACTATTCTTCATTTTTGACTTTAATGATTTCAAAGAAACAGGATTATCTCAGGAAGCATGGATTCCATTACTTGAGCTTGCTTTTTTTGGTTCATCCTTTGCTTTTATCTTTTTCACCTTTGCCATTAAACGAATAGGCGTTGGAAAAGCCAATGCTTTTACAAATCTTATTCCTGTATTAACAGCTATCATTGCTTTTTTTATCTTGGATGAAATAATTAATCTAACAAAAATTCTTGGAATTTCTTTAGTAATTGGCGGGTTATTCCTGTCGCAAATTAGAACCAACGGACTTAGAGATAAAATAAGAAACCATATAAGGCCCAGTGAGTAATGAACTTTTTTAATTATCTTTCTATTTCTGAACTTAAAAATCGGACATTAGATTTGTTTCAGGAAAACAAAATTTTTTTTGCACGGTTAAAAAAGAAAAAACCAAAAAATCTAGATAAGCTTGTGCATAAACTCCACAATGAAATTTTTCAGGAGATAGATTGTCTTGATTGTGCCAACTGCTGTAAATCTATTAGCCCAACCCTATACAACAAAGATATTGACAAACTAGCAAAACATCTAAAAATTAAACCCTCTCAATTTGTAGAAAAATATCTTTACATTGATGATGAAGGTGATTATGTGTTTAAAGAAACGCCCTGCCCGTTTTTGCTTAACAACAATTATTGCCAGGTTTACGAAAACCGGCCTAAAGCTTGTAGAAAATATCCACATACTGATCGGACTCGGTTTTATCAGATATTAGACCTTACTTTAAAAAATGCTGAAGTATGTCCGGCAGTTTTTGAATTAATTGAGAGACTTAAAAAAGAAAAAATCTAAGGAACTATAACATTTAAACCATTAGGCACAACTTTAATATTTAAAACTTCTCCCATCTCTGCAGGTTCTCCATCGTAATGAATAATACCTGGTTCTTTTCGCTTAACTACAATTTTTTTACATTGAAATGTTTCTACGAAATGGCTTTTATCAATGTTTTTCATAAACAAACGAGTACCCAAATTAGGAGCCGAAATTATTGGAAAAGATCTCATAATAGAAACATCTAACTTACCATCATTAATTTTAGCCTTAGGTGCAATATGTGCATTATTTCCATATTGTGATGCATTGGCAAAAGTAATCAAAAAAGCATCTCGCATATAGGTAGTACCATTCATAGAAATTTCATATCGTACAGACTGGTAATGTTTAAACTCCGAGAGAGTTGCCTTTAAATAGCTTACAAATCCACGAGTATGTGCTTTCGAAAAAACATGTCCAATATGTGCATCAAAGCCAACACCGGTAGTACAAAAAAATTTCTGGTCGTTAATCGTTCCAAAATCAATTTTTATCTGACGGCCATCTTTTAGCATTGATAATGCTTTACTAATATTCATAGGAATTTTTAAATGCCGTGCCAGGCCGTTTCCAGAACCTGTTGGAACAATGCCTAACACTCCATCTGTCTCGGTAAGTGCTGAAGCAACTTCGTTTACGGTCCCGTCTCCACCAACAGCTACTACCTTTTTATATCCCTGGTTAAAATATTGTTTTACAATTCCTGTAGCCTCTCCTGAGTTGGATGTATAAACAATTTTTATTTGATAACGATCCTCAACAAATGTTTGCTTAATTAAATCAGGGAGGCCATCTTTAGATTTTTTCCCGGAAACAGGATTAATAACAAACAGTATTTTTTCTTTCATCGAATAAAACTCTTCAAAAAGTAAAACCTGACAAAAATACTTAGAACAATAATGATAAAAAATTAATCATTAAAAAATATAATAAATAAATTTCTTATTCTTAATAAAAAATACTAAGCTTCTTAAAAAAACGTTTCATTCATGGTATTAATGAAACTTTATTTTTATCAATAGCTTAGGTTTTATCATTATTTGTATTTTTACCGAATGAAAAATTTATTGGTTGTTTTAATACTTTTTTTTTCAATTCAAAGCATTGCTCAAATTGGAGGTTCACATACGTATAGCTTTTTGAACTTAATCAATTCAGCGCGTGTAGCTTCTCTGGGAGGCGATGTTATTGCTATCAATGATAATGACATAAATCTAACCTACCATAACCCAGCTCTACTAAATGCAGAAATGAAACAAGATTTTGTGCTAAATTATATCAACTATTTTACGGATATTAACTACGGATATGCAGCTTATGCTACCTCATTAAAAAACAAAGGAATGTTTTCGGGTGGTATACAATACATTAATTATGGAAAATTTATTGCTGCCGATGAGAAAGGAATTATTACTGGTGAATTTAAAGCAGCAGAATATGCAATCAATCTGATATATTCACGCTCAATCGACAGCTCTTTTCACGTTGGAGTAAATGTTAAACCCATTATATCAACCCTCGAAAAATATACTTCGTTCGGACTAGCTGCTGATTTTGGTGTATTGTATCGAAATTCAGATAATTTATTTAATGCAGCATTGGTAATCAAAAATCTGGGAACACAATTAAAAGGATATACCAACGAAAGAGAAACACTTCCTTTAAATATACAGGTGGGAGTTTCGCAAAAATTAAGGCATGCACCATTACGTTTCTCGGTTACTTTAGATCATTTAGAAAAACCCGATTTAACCTATGATATTCCTGAAAGTGAATCTGTTTCCGATTCTTTTTTCGAGGAGCCCGAAGAATCGAAAATAGACCAAATAGCCGATCAAGTGATGCGGCATGTTATTTTAGGGATTGAGTTTAGCCCGCTCGAAAATCTATATTTAAGAGCTGGATACAACTATCGCCGCCGTAAAGAAATGCTTATCGAATCCAAAACATCAACCATCGGGTTTTCATGGGGCTTTGGTGTAAAAATTTCTAAATTTCATATCAGCTATGGCCGTGCAACATACCACCTAGCCGGTGCTACCGACCATTTTTCTATTACAACAAATCTGGATCAGTTAGGGAAAGGATGGTAAAGAACCAGCCTCACACCATCTAATTAGTTAAATAAACAATCAGAATTACATCATATTATTTAGAAATGTAAAATCTACATTCTTCAAAATTTGTCTAATGATAATTTTGGATTTACTTTTGATGTTTTAAACTATTTTTACAAAATGACAACAGAAAATAAAATTATAATAGCCATCGACGGGTATTCATCATCCGGGAAAAGCACATTAGCCAAAGCTATTGCAAAACATCTGGGATATAAATATATCGATAGCGGAGCCATGTATCGTGCAGTAACCCTATATGCGCTACAAAATAATTTAGTTGACCTACATAATCATCAGGTAAATGAAGAAAAACTAAAATCTTTACTTGATGAGATTAACATAAATTTTCGTTTAAATCCCGAAAAAAATCGACAAGAAACGTACCTTAATCATAAAAATGTAGAAGATAAAATTCGTAAAATGGAAGTTTCCAATGCCGTAAGTATTGTGAGTAAGTTAAAGTTTGTAAGAAAAAAAATGGTGCGTATTCAACAGGAGATGGGAAAAGAAAAAGGCATTGTAATGGACGGGCGCGATATTGGCACAGTGGTATTTCCCGATGCCGAAATTAAAATTTTTATGAATGCCAAAGCAGAGGTAAGAGCCGAACGGCGATATAAAGAACTTAAAGGTAACGATGTGGATGTTAGTTACGATGAAATACTGGAGAATGTAAAAAAACGGGATCATCTGGATGAAACCAGAAAAGAAAGCCCTTTAAAAAAAGCCGGCGACGCTATTGAGCTGGACAACAGCAATATGACAGAAAAAGAACAATTACAATGGATTTTAAGTTTAATACATGAAAGGATGAATAAATGGGCTTAATAAATTTTAATGATGAAAATTGAAATTGATAATAATTCAGGTTTTTGCTTTGGAGTAGTTAATGCCATCCAACTGGCAGAAAAAGAGCTTGAAAACAATGATATTTTATATTGCCTGGGAGATATTGTCCATAACAGTGCCGAGGTAAATCGCCTAAAATCAAAAGGTTTGGTTACCATTAATCACGAACAGTTCAGAAATTTAAAAAACTGTAAAGTATTACTACGTGCTCATGGCGAGCCACCAGAAACTTATGAAATAGCCAAAAAAAACAATATCCGGCTAATCGATGCTTCGTGTCCGGTGGTACTAAAACTACAAAATAATATTAAACTCGGATTTGACGAGTTTTTAAAAAAAGGAGGACAAGTTGTAATTTACGGGAAAGAAGGACACGCTGAAGTAAACGGGCTGGTAGGCCAAACCAATGGCAAAGCTATTGTTATTGGAGGAATTAATGATTTATACAAAATTGATTTTAGCAAACCTGTAAACCTATTTTCCCAAACCACCAAAAGTATAGAGGGTTTTTACGAGATACAAAATGAAATTAAAAATCGCATGATAGCCTCTCAGGGAAATGGGGATATTGATTTTGTGACAAATGACACAATATGCAGGCAAGTATCGCACCGTCAGCCAAAACTACGTGCGTTTGTAAAAAAACACGATATTGTTATTTTTGTGAGTGGCAATAAAAGTTCAAATGGGCGCATGTTATTTCAAGTATGCCAGGCTGAAAATCCAAATACTTTTTTTGTTTCCGAAAAATCGGAATTACAAAAAGCATGGTTTAACGAAGTTAAATCCGTGGGTGTATGTGGTGCTACATCAACACCTAGATGGTTGATGGAGAATGTAGCTGCAGAAGTTAAAAAAATAGCAAACTCATAAATTCTTATCATATGGCTAAAATAAAAACAATAGGAGTTTTAACCTCGGGAGGCGATGCTCCCGGAATGAATGCTGCTATCAGAGCAGTTACCCGTACAGCAATTTACCATAATCTAAAAGTATTTGGCATTCGCCATGGTTACGAAGGACTTATTCAGGGTAATTTTAAACAGCTAAAATCATACATGGTAAGCGATATCATCCAAAAAGGGGGTACGATATTAAAAACAGCCCGCAGCGAAGAATTTAAAACTAGAGAAGGAAGACAAAAAGCATACAACAATTTAAAACAAGAAGGAATTGATGCAGTAATTGTTATTGGAGGTGACGGGACATTTACCGGAGCCCGCAAATTTACCGAAGAGTTTGACATTCCATTTGTTGGTATTCCAGGAACTATTGATAACGACTTGTATGGCACTGATTACACCATTGGATACGACACCGCACTTAATACCATTGTACAAGCTGTAGATAAAATAAGAGATACTGCAAGCTCACACAATCGATTATTTTTTATTGAAGTAATGGGAAAAGATGCCGGTTTCTTGGCGCTCAGAAGTGGTATAGCTTGTGGTGCGGAAGCTATTCTTATCCCTGAAATTGAAACCGACTCTCAAAACCTAAGAGCATATCTGGAGTCGGGATATAAACGTAAAAAAGCTTCTAACATTATTTTAGTTGCCGAAGGTGACGAAAGTGGCGGTGCTTATGCTATTGCAAAACAAGTAAAAAATGATTTTAAAGATTATGATATCCGGGTAACCGTACTGGGGCACATTCAACGCGGGGGATCACCTACGGCATTCGACAGGGTAATTGCAAGCGAGTTGGGTGTGGCTGCAGTAGAAGCGCTGCTAGACGACCAGCAGAGCATTATGGTAGGAATGATGAACAGAGAAGTTGTACATATCCCTTTTAACAAAACCATCAAACATCATAAAGATGTTAATCGCAGGTTGCTGGAAATTCTCGATTTCTTAAATGTTTAATTTGCTTTTTATATGAGCAATTCACCCGTATTTGTCGATGTAATACTGCCGCTCCCTTTAAAGCAACTGTTCACTTACAGTATTCCCAAACCTTTGGAAAAATCAGTAACAACAGGCAAAAGGGTAATTGTTCAATTTGGACGGCGTAAAATTTATGCAGCAATCATTCTTGCCATTCATTGCAAAAAGCCTGCAGATTACGAAACAAAAGATATTTTATCGGTATTAGATGATAATCCAATTGTAAACGAATCACAATTAAAATTATGGCAATGGATTGCCGATTATTACATGTGTTCGCTGGGTGAGGTATTTAAAGCAGCACTACCTTCGGGATTAAAACTTGAATCGGAAACAAAAGTTATTTACAATGCAAAAAACATTAAAAATGAAATATTTACCAGTACCGAATCATTAGTTCTCGATTTTTTAGAAAGAACAAACATTGCCAAAGTAAATGACATTGCTCAAGCCCTGAATAAAAAAGATGCTTTACCGATAATTAAATCTCTAATAGATAAGAAAGCTGTAATTCTGGAAGAAAAGTTAAAAGAAAGTTACAAACCCAGGACTGAAACCTATATTGAGCTCCACGAATCGATTACCACCGAAAAACAACTAAACGAAGCGTTTGATTCGTTAAAGAAAGCCCACAGACAACTTGATGTGCTTATAAGTTTTATAAACCTGTCGGGGAAATTTTCAAAGAAGGCCACTGCTGAAGTCAGCAGGCAAAGTTTAATCAAAAAAACGGGAGCAAATCATCAAAACATTCAATCATTAATTAAAAAAAATATTTTAACCGAGTATAAAAAAACGGTTAGCCGGCTCGACTATTCATCAACAAATGTCAAAGAGGGTAAGCAGCTCTCTATAGCTCAGGAGCAAGCATATCAATCCATACAAAAACATTTTGATGAAAAACAGGTGGTGTTACTGCATGGTGTAACATCAAGTGGTAAAACTGAAATTTACATTCAATTGATGCAAGAACAAATTGATCAAGGGAAACAGGTTTTATATCTGTTGCCAGAAATTGCTTTAACCGCACAAATCATTAACCGTTTAAAATCGGTATTTGGGAACAGGGTTGGAATCTATCACTCTAAATTTAACGATGGAGAGCGGGTTGAAGTTTATCAGAATGTTCTGAAAAACACTAAAAAAAACCATTATGACATTATTCTTGGTGTCCGTTCGTCACTTTTTTTACCCTTTTCGAACCTGGGATTAATTATTATTGATGAAGAGCATGAAAATACTTACAAACAATACGATCCGGCACCACGCTACAATGCCCGCGATACTGCTATTGTTCTGGCTCAAATCCACCAGGCCAAAGTGCTGCTTGGAACAGCAACCCCATCTATTGAAAGTTATTTTAATGCAAAAACAGATAAATATGGACTAGTTGAGCTAAATTCAAGATTTCAAGAAATAAAGTTGCCCGAAATTATTTTAAGCGATACGCTTAAAGCAAGAAAAAAGAAACAGATGAAATCGCATTTTAGCCCGGTATTATTAGATAGTATTAAAAAATCGCTCGAAAAGAACGAACAAATTATCCTTTTTCAAAACAGGCGTGGGTTTGCCCCATTTTTAGAATGCGAAACTTGTGGATGGATTCCCTATTGCACCCATTGCGATGTAAGCATGACTTACCATAAGCAGCATAATGAGCTGGTTTGTCACTACTGTGGATACACTATCAAAAACCCTAAAGTATGTAAAGCCTGTGGAAATGCCTCATTATCGACACGAGGCTTTGGAACCGAAAAAATTGAGGATGAGATAAAAATTTTTTTCCCAGATGCCAAAGTTAAACGTATGGATTTAGACTCTACAAGATCTAAATATGCTTACGAAAATATTATTGCCGGATTTGAGCAGGGAGAAATTAATATTTTAATAGGCACGCAAATGGTTTCCAAAGGCCTTGATTTTGATAATGTAGCACTGGTAGGAATTCTGAATGCCGACAACATGCTCAACTATCCTGATTTCAGGGCTTTTGAGCGCAGCTATCAATTAATGGCCCAGGTAAGCGGACGGGCAGGACGAAAAAACAAACAAGGCAAAGTGATTATCCAGACCAGTCATCCGGAACATCAGATTTTACAATTTGTATTGGATAATAAATATCAGGAAATGTACAAATCACAATTGCTTGAACGTAAAAATTTCAACTACCCACCGTTTTGCCGGTTAATTTATATTAGCATTAAACACAAAAAAGCCAATGTGGTAGATCAATCCGCCAACCATTTAGCCAACAACCTAAAAAAAATCTTTGGCAAAAGAGTGTTAGGCCCTGAATCTCCGGTAATCTCAAAAATACAAAATATGTATATCAAAAAAATATTGATCAAGATCGAACGCCAACGGTCATTTCAAAAAGCAAAAAAATTGTTGAATGAACAAATCATTCAGCTGGTTACAATGGATAATCACAAAACAATACAAATATCCATTGATGTGGATCCGGTTTAATTTTCTTTAAATCATTATTTTTACATCTACTAAAAAAATATCAAAAATGAAAAAAATACTTCCCTACATATTAGTATTTTTCCTTGCGTTTTTTGCTACTCCGGTAATTGGAAATTGGATTATTAAAAAAGCGTATGAAGAGGCAAAAAATCTTACTGGGAATTTCCATCCTAACACCGCACAATTACCCGATGGATATTACCAGGGAAAATTTAAAGCACTTAAGCTAATTACGCTTTCGCATGTTGAGTTTACCATCAAAAATAAAAAAATTGAAAGCCTGAAATTCAAAAGAATGTTTTATATGCCAGGTTATCTCAGCAAAAAAGATATTGAAGAAAACTTAAAAAACACCCAGAATTTAGCTCTTGATGCTATAACCGGCGCAACCAGAACTTCGAACTTTGCTAAAGCGGCGATAAAAGATGCAATTGAAAATCAAAACAGTAAATAAATCATTAATTATGAAAAAAATACTTCTATTTTTAAATTTTTTATAGAGTTTTAAAACACCTGTAAATAGAAAACATGAAAAACAAACCATGCTGAAAACCGATGTTATGTTTTTAAATCGTTCGGCTGAAATTAGAAATTACCAGGCTTTTTGAATTTGCAGCACCCGATGTTGTTTTATTAAAACCCAACTCTTTTCCTATTGTTGGAAAACCAGCGTTAAAGAAATTGTATATTGAATTAAACGATACTAATTACCGGCTAACGTGGCAACCCAGCTATGCTAAGATATCCAAATCCGCATATCTGGGATATACATATGGAATTTATTTACTCGAAATAACCAGTGGTAAACAAAAAGGCGAGGTGCAAAGAGGAACTTATTGTACAATTTTGGGAAAAATGCTAAAGGGGGAATGGCGTTTTGTTTTAGACACTGGAAATCCCGGATTTGGCAAGCAAAGCAAAAAAAAATAAGAATCAAAAAATTCATTTACCGTTTCGGGTCGTTTTTCTTATCTTTGCATTTTAATTCCAAAATTTAATCTGGTGAAAAAAATAGATATAAAATCCATATTCGATGCATTTAATCAATTCAACATCCTGATTATTGGCGATGTAATGATCGACTCATATATGTGGGGAAAAGTAAACCGCATTTCACCAGAAGCTCCGGTACCTATAATTATGAGCTCAAAACAGGAAAATCGTTTAGGTGGAGCTGCCAATGTAGCACTAAATGTTCAGGCATTAGGAGCAAATCCCATATTATGTTCGGTTGTTGGAAAAGACTCTCGATCACAAACATTCTTCAGTTTGCTAAAAAAACGTAAACTCACCAGCGCAGGAATTATTGAAGACATAAACCGGAAAACAACCGTAAAAACCAGGATAATCGCCGATAATCACCATCTATTAAGGGTTGATGAAGAAATAGATGAGGTTTTAGCTAAAGATACCGAATCAAGGTTTATCCATCATATTTTAAATATACTGGCAGGCCAAAAAATCCATGCCATAATTTTTGAAGATTATGATAAAGGATCTATTACCCCAAAAGTAATCCATTCGGTAGTTGAGTTCGCCAATAAAAATGATATTCCTACCCTGGTTGATCCGAAAAAAAGGAATTTTATGGAGTATCAGCAGGTTACTCTTTTTAAACCCAATTTTAAAGAACTGGTTGAAGGATCAAAAATTGATATTCCAAAAGGCGACTTTAAAGGCATTTATGGAGCATCAAAAATTTTACACCAAAAATTATCGGCAAAATATATTTTTGTTACCCTTTCAGAGTTAGGAGTATTTATTAGCAATAATGAAGGTTACAAAATCATTCCTGCCGAAATAAGGGATGTTGCCGATGTTTCGGGTGCCGGTGATACGCTTATAGGAACAGCAAGCCTCTGCCTGGCGGCTAACCTTAAACCCGAAGACATTGCCACCCTATCAAACCTGGCAGGTGGACAGGTTTGCGAAAAAGTAGGGGTTGTACCTGTTAATAAAGAACAATTACTTAAAGAAGCGCTTGAAAAATATTTTTAGAATTCTACATCTAAAATACAAGCACCTATTTTTTTGATTAAAAAAAGATAATTACTTTTTTATTAATCAAGCTTTTGAATCGAATGGCAATTAATTTTGTTAATAAAATGTTTATAACTCTAAAAAAATTGTTTACAATTCTTATTACACGAGAAATAATAAATGTGATAAAATTGTATTTTTGAATTCCTGTTTTTTAAAAAAATTAGGCTAATTACAACTGCAAAATCAAAAAAAACAAGATATATGGCAAAAGTTATTGCATTAGCAAACCAAAAGGGCGGAGTAGGTAAAACCACTTCTGCTATTAATTTGGCTGCCAGCTTAGCTATTCTAGAAAAAAAAGTATTAATTATTGATGCCGATCCACAAGCTAACGCTACATCAGGTATAGGATTCGATATAAGAGCAATAAAAACGAGTATCTACGAATGTCTTATCGAAGATCAAGACCCCAAAAAAATCATCCTTAATAGTGAAGTAGAACGACTGGATATTATCCCATCTCATATTGATTTGGTAGGTGCTGAAATAGAAATGCTTAATCAACCGAATCGGGAGTACAAGCTTAAAGAAGTGGTTGAAAAAGTAAAAGATGATTACGATTACGTTTTAATTGATTGTTCTCCATCCCTTGGGTTAATTACCGTGAATGCACTTACAGCTTCCGATTCAGTAATCATTCCGGTTCAATGCGAATATTTTGCTCTTGAAGGGTTAGGAAAATTACTTAATACTATAAAAATTATTCAAACCCGATTAAATAAAGACCTTGAGATTGAGGGATTCCTTTTAACCATGTACGACCCAAGATTAAGGCTATCCAATCAGGTGGTAGATGAAGTTAAAAAACATTTCCAGGATATGGTTTTCGAAACCATTATTCAACGAAACATTAAGCTCAGCGAATCGCCAAGTTATGGTAAGCCAGTGGTAATGTACGACGCAGCTTCCAAAGGGGCTTTAAATTATTTAAATCTTGCGAAGGAGCTTTTACAAAATAACGATCAAACAAAGATGGCAAATGCCGACAAAATAGTTGATTAAATGTTAACATTAAGATAGATATAGAAGATGGCTAAACGAAATGCATTAGGACGAGGACTAGGAGCATTAATTGATGATGCAGGGCAAGAAAGAACTGTAACGGCTGATGCCGTTAACGAAATTGATATTAACAAAATTGAAACCAACCCTTTTCAGCCAAGATCAAAATTTGATGAAGAGGCCTTGAATGAATTAGCTGACTCCATTCGTCAGCTTGGAATTATCCAACCCATAACTGTTCGTAAAGTTGATGATAACAAGTTTCAACTTATCACTGGTGAACGACGCTATAGAGCAGCTCAAATTGCAGGATTAAAAAAAATTCCTGCGTACGTTCGTTTTGCCGACGATCAGGCAATGCTCGAGATGGCTTTGGTAGAAAACATTCAACGTGAAGATCTTGATGCAATTGAAATTGCTATTAGCTACCAGCGGTTAATGGAGGAATGTAAACTTACCCAGGAAAACATGAGCGACAGGGTAGGTAAAAAGCGTTCAACCATATCCAACTATTTAAGATTACTAAAACTACCAGCCGAAATTCAATTGGGAATTCGCGATAAGCAAATATCCATGGGGCATGCTCGCGCATTAGTAAATATTGAAAATCCCAAAACCCAGCTGAAAATTCATTATCAAATTATTGATGAAGGATTATCCGTTCGCAAAACCGAAGATCTAATCCGTGACATTAATAGCCCGAAAAAAAATAATACTAAAGAAAAAGTTAGGTTGCCGGAAGAGTACCAACAATTACAAAAACATCTTAAAGATCATTTTAAATCTGAAGTAGACTTTAAAAGAAACAATAAAGGAAGCGGGAAAATTATAATTCCCTTTAAATCGGATGAAGATTTAGAAAGAATTATGGGAATTATTGATAAAATGAAATAATTTTGCACCCGGTAAC
Source organism: Bacteroidota bacterium (assembly GCA_034189025.1). Taxonomy (GTDB): domain Bacteria; phylum Bacteroidota; class Bacteroidia; order Bacteroidales; family UBA12077; genus UBA12077. The sequence continues at coordinate 74,191 of JAXHVS010000055.1, read as the reverse complement.
CCTTAAAAAATAATATTTTGCTGGGAATATATTTCAATAAGCCCATATATATCATTTTCATAACATTGGTTTTGATATGTAATGTTTTAAACACTACAGCTCAAAACCCTTCAACTATCTCAGAAAAAGATATTGTAAATAACCCTAAAGAACAGGTTCATTCTCCACATAAAGCAACCATGTTTTCGGCTGTTGTACCCGGGTTAGGCCAGGTTTATAACAAAAAATACTGGAAACTGCCAATTATATACGGGTTAACAGGTGCTTTTATTTATGCTTTCGATTTTAATAACAACCAATACAATAAATATAAAAATGCATATGCCGAATTTGATGCCGGGAAGATAAATAGTTTTGAAGGGTATACAAATAAAGATATTATCCTACGTCTTAAAGATTATCACCGACGTAACAGAGACTTAAATGTAATTGTTCTGGCTGGGGTTTATATGCTTAATATTATTGATGCTACCGTTGATGCGCATTTATTTGATTATGATATAAGCGAAGATTTATCGTTAAACATTCAACCTTCCCTTATGCATTCTGTAAATAACCAAAATACACTTGGATTTACGTGTAGAGTAAATTTTTAAATAAAATTTTATTTTTTTTCGATTAACATTATATAACAAATTTTATTTCATTTTTTAATCTTTTGTTTGTTATTTTGGCCTCTTAAAATGTTGATTTCATCTAAAGCAGCAATCATGACAAAAAAAGCTATACTTTCAATCCTATTATCCTGTTTAATCATCTTTACTGCTTTTTCAAAAAACACTACACAAAATAAAGACAGTATAAAAACAGCATTAGCTATACAAACCAATTTTGGTCAAAATCTCGACAGTCTTATAAACTTATGGTACTTACAAAAAGCAATAAAAACGGATTATTCAATTAATTATGAAAATATAGATTCAATAATCCCCGAGTTTCCTGATTCAGTTTATATTCAGAGGTTACAAAATATACCTTCGGTTATAGATCTTTCATACAATAAAATCGTTAGAAATTATATTCATGTATACACTAAGCAACGACGCGAGAGTGTTGAAGCCATGATTGGCCTTTCGGATTATTATTTTCCAAAAATCGAAGAAATTTTCGAGAGCTACGGATTACCTACCGAATTAAAATATATGGCCATCATTGAATCGGCGCTTAATCCACGTGCGGTTTCCCGCGTTGGTGCAACAGGAATGTGGCAATTTATGTATGCTACAGCCCGTATGTACGATTTAACGGTGAACTCATTTGTTGATGAAAGGCGTGACCCCATAAAATCAGCCCATGCTGCTGCTCTTTTTATGAAAGATTTATACAGTATGTTTAACGACTGGACCCTAGTTATTGCGGCATACAATTGTGGCCCCGGAAATGTTAATAAAGCCATTAGAAGAACCGGTGGAAGTAGAGATTTTTGGAAGATATATTATTTTCTTCCCCGCGAAACACGCGGATATGTTCCTGCTTATATTGCAGCTGCTTATACCATGAATTATTATCATGAACACAACCTCAATCCTCAATATCCTGAAATTCCTTTGGCTACAGATACCATAATGATTACAGACAACTTGCATTTTAAACAGGTTTCCGAGGTTCTGAATATTCCTCTTAAAGCATTACGTGATTTAAACCCACAATACAAGCTGGATATCATCCCTGCCAAAGGATCAGAACTTGGATTAACACTCCCCATTGAGTTTGTAGGTAAATTTATTGATTTGCAGGATTCCATTTTTAGTTATAAAGATTCTGTATTTTTTAGTGCCGACAATACGATACGAAACCCGCAACGCTCTTACTATATACCACCTGCCCCAACCAACCGCGATAAGCTGATATACACTGTAAAATCGGGCGACAACCTGGGCTATATTTCCGAATGGTATAATGTCCGTGCTTCGGAAATTCGATACTGGAACAATATCCGTGGTAATATAATACGAGTAGGGCAAAAATTAAATATTTATGTTCCCAAAGGGTCTGCAGCCAAATATGCTGATATCAACAAACTTTCGTTTGAAGAAAAACAACGAAGAATAGGCAAAAAAGTATCTACCCCCCAAAAAACAAGCAGCCAGACTACAGACGATAATTATGTCTATTACAAAGTAGGTTCCGGAGACACTATCTGGGAAATTGCTAAAAAATATCCGGGTGTAACCGAAACGGAAATTTTACAGCTGAACAATATGACAAGCGGAAAATCACTTAAAGCCGGACAATATATTAAAATCAAACCTAAAACTTCATCTTGAAAAATAAATTACAGCCCCCATATCAGTATCTTTATGTTAAAAACTACTAATATAGAGGCTAAAGGCACTATGAAATACAGGCTGGCCTGATTAACAATTTTTGAATAAAAAATAAACAACTCTACCAACGACTTTTCCTTCTTCCTGTGCCGGTATTAGCCCAAAATGGACTTAAGTTAGCATCTCTAAGTTCATAATGATTATCTCCATAAGAAAAACTTTGTGCAACAAAATTATTATCCGGCAAGCCATCTGCATGATATACTTTAAGTTTAATATCTGTTCCGGGTACTAATTTCTCAACCATTTTAGAAACAAGGGTGGTTGGGCCTAAATGAATATTTAAGATTTGCTCATTATCATTAACTTTCTGTTTAATAAGCAAGTGGGTACCCATTGCATACTTGCCAGTGGTCTCGGTACAAGGCTCATCAAGCACCTCTACCAATCTTCCGGATATTTCATTCACTTGATAAGACTGTACACCCTCCCGCGCAATTCCAGAGTTATTTCCTACTCCTTTTTGAGCAAAACTAAATACGGTTAAATTCGCTAAAACAAATACAGTTAAAAAATTCTTTGTCCAATTCATATCAATTCCTTTTTTAATTAGTTATTATATGTTTATATCTATATACTTCTATATATATGACACCATAAATTTTAATTTATTACAAAAAAATTAGCTTTTTAAAACAGTTGCTTTATAATACATCAAAACTTATGCAAAAGTTGATAACAAATCAAATTTCTTCTTTTGATTCAGTTTTCTTTTCAATAATTTTATAACAAAATACCATTTATCATGAAATTTATTGCCGATTTACATATCCACTCTCATTTTTCAATGGCTACGAGCAAAAAGCTAACACCCGAACATCTCGACTATTGGGCTAAGCTAAAAGGAATTAAAATTGTAGGAACGGGAGATTTTTCCCATCCGGGATGGACTGCCGAATTGAAAGAAAAAATTGAACCGGCAGAACCAGGCCTATTTAAACTGAAAGATGAATTTAAAATCAAAAATCCGGCTCAGGAGACTAACACCAATGCGCCACGCTTTTTGTTAAGTGCCGAAATAAGTAATATTTATAAAAAGAATGGGAAAATACGCAAAATTCATAATGTAATTCTGGCTCCTGATTTTGAGGTAGTGGATAAAATTCAGCAGAAGCTTAGCCATATGAATTTTAATATTACCTCAGACGGACGCCCTATTCTTGGGTTAGATGCAAAGCACCTGTTAGAAATGTGTCTGGAAATCTCAGATGAAATCTTTTTCATCCCGGCACATATTTGGACCCCCTGGTTTTCGGCGTTAGGGTCAAAATCAGGTTTTAACAGTATTGAAGAATGTTTTGAAGACTTGTCGGAACATATATATGCGTTGGAAACCGGATTATCAACCGACCCAGCATTAAACTGGATGTGTTGTTTCCTCGATCGCTATACGTTAATTTCCAATTCCGATGCCCATTCACCTGAAAAGTTAGGCAGAAATGCCAACCTTTTCGATACAGAGGTTAGTTATTATTCGATAACCGATGCCCTTAAAACTGGTAATGAAAGCTTTTTAGGAACTTTTGACATGTTTCCGCAAGAAGGCAAATACCACTACGACGGACACCGGAAATGTAAGGTTTGTTGGGATCCGGTTGAAACCATGAAACATCATAGCATTTGTCCTGTTTGTGGCAAAAAGGTTACGATAGGCGTTGTAAACCGTATTGTAGAGTTATCTGACAGGGTGAATATTGAAGAGCGCCCCAACCGGAAACCTTTTTACTCGATTATACCCCTTCCGGAGATCTTAGCCGAAATAGAAGGAGTTGGAGAAAAATCAAAAAAAATAAAAAAACAGTACGAGCAGCTAATTGTCAAAGCGGGTTCAGAATTCAATATTTTACATTTTTTATCCATTGAAGAAATCAATGAAATGGGTGGAGAAGTACTAAGTGAAGCTATCCGAAGAATGCGAAACCATCAAATAATCATCAAAGAAGGTTTTGACGGAGAATATGGTGAGGTAAAAGTTTTCCGTCCCGACGAAACAAAAATTTTTGAAGACAAATCGGCATTGTTTGAAATATCAAATTTACCCGAAATACGTCAACGTAAACTGCTCAATTTCAACTTGCAACAATACCAAAAACTAAAGGCAATAAACGAACCTTCTGATATAGCAGCCGAACCGGAAACTCAGTATATTGTTGAACAAAGAGGTATATTACAAGGCTTAAACCCAGAACAGGCTAAAGCAGTAAAACATGACAAAGAACGAGCCATGATATTGGCTGGACCCGGCACAGGAAAAACCAATGTACTTACCCGACGAATTGCTTATCTGGTAAAGGAAAAACAGGTAAACCCTGAAAATATTTTAGCCGTAACATTTACTAATCAGGCAGCCGAAGAGATGCTTTCTCGTACAAAAAAACTACTGGGACAACCATTTAATATAGAAAACATACACATTTCTACTTTTCATGCTCTGGGATATTCAATACTAAGAAACTATTACAGGGAAAAAAATCAAACCAACATCCATATTATCGACGACGAGGATAAATTATTCATGCTACAATACCTGTTCCCTGAGAAGAAAAAAACAGAAATGAAACATTGGAAACAAGAGATTACAGAAATTAAGCAAAAGGTTCTCCTTTCTGATGAAATTAAAGATGATACCATACGTAACATGTTTGAGAGATATTCGGCAGAACTCCAAAAAAATCATCTGTTCGATTTTGACGATATGATTTATATGCCTCTGCTAATTTTCCGTAAAGACAAAATGTTCCTGCAAAAATTACAGCAACGGTTCCCATGGATTATGGTTGATGAATACCAGGATATTAACGATGCACAATATCAACTCATTAAAACATTATCTGACACTGACAACCATAATATTACGGTTATTGGCGACCCTAATCAGGCCATATATGGTTTTCGCGGTTCAAACGCTAAATTCATCAGCCGGTTTATTGAAGATTTCCCTAAAACAGCAATTTACAAACTCAACCTGAGCTACCGATGTACAAATAACATATTAAAAGCTTCGGGTAATATTTTAAAGGAAAATAATTTTTTACAGGGATTAGATGATGGTTTAAAAATAAAGATATCAACCCACCCAACCGATAAAAGTGAAGCTGAATTTATTGCCCGCGAAATAGAAAATTTATCCGGCGGATTGCGTTTTTTCTCTATGGATAGTAATGTTTCGAGCGGAGAAAAAAATACCAAAATTGAGAGTTTATCTGATTTTGCCATATTGTGCCGTACCAAAGCGCAAATGGGAGCCCTTGAAAAAGCATTGAATAGCCACAGCATTCCATATCAAAAGATTAATGAAGATGAATTTTTAAAACACAACATCACACGTGTACTGATAAACCTTTTAAAACTAAGCAGTGAACCGGAAAATTTGTTTCTACGGAACAAAATTACCAGCCAGCTCAATATCAACCCAATAGCACTAGATAAAATTCATAATCAACCCTTAAAATTACCATTAGATGATTATCTGCATTTTTTGTGGACAGAATTTATAATAAATACAACCGATGAAGACTTCAAAATATTAGACAGGCTTAAACACCTGGCTGCGAAATATACGAATGATACAGAGGGTTTTATTAAACATATGACATTAGGCCAGCCGGCAGATTTGTACCAACCGGAAATTGAGAAGGTAAGTTTAATGACCATTCATGCAGCAAAAGGACTGGAGTTTAAATGTGTTTTTATAGCCGGATGCGAAAACAAGTTAATCCCCTACTCGCTTTTTAAAGAACAAAAAACCGATAACGACGAGGAAAAACGGTTGCTTTATGTGGGCATGACCCGGGCAAAAGCAATGCTATATTTAACGTATGCCAAAAAACGTTTTCTTATGGGCCGTGAATTGCAACTCCCTAAAAGCCCTTTTCTTAACCTTATCGAAAAGCAACTTGCAGAACAAACAAAAAATGATTATAAAAAAACGGATAAAAATCACGGGCAATTAAGTTTATTTGGTTAAAATAATATCCATACAAATGACATTTTTAAAATTCTTTTAATATAGTTTTCTACAAAATAAAACTTTCATTTTAAAGAAATATTGATATATTTAGGTTCCAAAAAACACGCTGAATGAAACCTTATAAAATCTTACTATACTTAATCAGTATATTTGTATTATTGGCGGTGGTTTCATTCATCTTTCCCAAAGAAGGATTATATCTCGGAAACAATTTACTTTTACGTTTTCCGGATATTAATCATCTTATCTCACAGCAACAATCCAATCAATTAACCATACAAGATATAATAGATACCCAACAGCTTCGTTTGCTAACAGATAGCAGTATCTCCCAAACAAAAGACAACCTGGTAGCCAAGAAAGATTCGATTTCCACTATTCCTGGTTCAATACAAACAGAAACGAAAACCGATACACTTTCTGTTTCCGATTCAACATTACCAAAGAAGGAGTCAACAGCTCCTGGCTCCATTAATCAGTATTTAGAATATCCGAAAAATGACAAATCTGTATTGTATCCATTTTTTAATCATCTTCGTCATTTAAAAAATACAGGCGAGCTAATAAGAGTTTTACATTATGGTGATTCGCAAATCGAAGGCGACCGGATTACATCATACATACGAAATGAGCTACAGCAACAATTCGGAGGATCGGGAGTAGGTTTATTTCCTCCGGTACTCATCAAAGGGACCAATATCTCCCTACAGCATAAGTTAAGTGGAAATTGGGAGCGTTATACCATAAAAAGTATTGAAAACGGAAATATTTATCATAAAAGACTAGGTGCTTTAATGAGTTTTGGCCGATTTGCACCTGTTTACGCACGCTCCAAAGATTTATATGCCGGCGAAATAATGCTTAAAAAATCAAACATTACTTACCTTCGAACCCGTGAATTTAAAAGGTGTAGGGTATTTTACGGATTTAATGAAAAACCCTTTATTGCCGAATTAAAATATAAAGATCAAACCCTCGATGCCGAGCTAATTCCTCCATCGCACCAATTGCAAACCTTATCATGGGATATTGACGGGTCATTAAATGAAATTACAATAAGTTTCAAAGGAGAAGATAGTCCGGATATTTATGCTGTGGCAATTGACGATTATAAAGGAATAGCTGTAGATAACATTCCGCTGCGCGGAAGTAGTGGTACAGATTTTACACGAACCGACATGGCTTTTTTCCGTTCGATGTACCAAAAATTAAATGCCAAGCTCATAATCATGCAGTTTGGTGTTAATCTGGTTCCTCACATTATTGATGATTACAGCTACTATGAAAAACAATTTTACAAACAATTAAAAACATTGAAAGGCTTACGCCCTGATATTAGCATTATTGTTATTGGCGTTTCAGATATGTCGAGAAATGTAATGGGCCGTTACGAATCGTACCCCAACATTGAAAAAATCAGGGAGGCGCAGAAAAATGCTGCTTTTAAAGCCGGTTGTGCCTTTTGGGATATGTACGAAGCCATGGGCGGTAAAAATTCAATGCCTGCATGGGTAAATGCGAATCCTCCGCTTGCAAAAAAAGATTTTACACATTTTACCTGGAAAGGCTCTGTGGTTATATCCAAAATGTTTTACGATGCATTTATAAATGATTATTTCGAATATATCCATAACAAAAAATCAGATAATTTTGAAGAAAATTAAATATATACTATTGGCACTCTTATTAGCTTTTTCAGGATATTCTCAGAATATATATGATACACTAAAATTTATCCGGCAGGATAAAAATATTGTGCATTTCTCAGGTGATAACCAGCAAATCGAAAAATTTAAAGAAAAACTACAAAATATAAATCTTCAGGGCTCAAAAAAAATAAACATCCTTCATATTGGCGACTCTCACCTACAGGCAGCTTTTTTAACCGAAAAAATCAGGCAGAACCTGTTTCAACACTACTTACCGAAAGACACAATCGCCGAGCCGGGATTTATATTTCCTTACACCTTGGCAAACACTAATAATCCTTATTATTACAAGGTAGATTATACCGGAAACTGGGAGATGAATAAAAACACCAACGACACCTTAAGTTACAAATTGGGATTATCGGGCATTACTGTTGCTACCCATGATTCAACAGCTTCTTTTTCGGTAAAAATGTTAAATAATACCTATGATTTCCCGGTAAAATATTATTTTAATAAAGTAAAAATATTGCACTCCATAAAACCAGGAATTACACTAAAAATTAATGGGTTTTATACACAAATGAAAGATAATTATTCAACATTCCATCTAGCAAAAGCAACAGATTCAATACATATCGAAATTTTTAATCCCGACACAGCGCATGCTTTTGAACTTTATGGGCTAATTTTAGAACATGACCAAAACAAAATAGGGTATCACACCATTGGTGTAAATGGAGCTACCGCACAATCGTACCTTAAATGTGAATTGCTGCCCTCTCAAGTTGAAGAAATAAATCCCGATTTGACCATTATTTCGTTGGGTACAAACGAAACATTTAATGAAAATTTTTCATCGTTGGAAAATAAACTCATTCTTAAAGATTTTATCAACCAAATACGTGTTTCAGCACCTAATTCATCAATAATTTTGGCAGTTCCTGGCGATCATATTAAAAATGATATTTCAAATAAAAACATTATGATGTATAGAGAAACCCTGTTTCAAATTAAGGATGAGTTACATACAGGACTTTGGGATTTTTATTCAATTATGGGCGGTAAAAATGCTGTATTAAAATGGCATAACTACGATTTTACCGCTAATGATAAAATACATTTTAAAAGAGCAGGTTACCAATTGCAGGGAGAATTATTTGTGAACGCTTTTATAAAGTTTTTTGACCATAGAAATTAAAAAATTTTGACCGAGTTATTAAAAGACATATTCATCTATTCAGAATCGAAACCTCTTTTGTTTACTCGATTATACTTCTGGGTTTTTTTTGGTGTATTACTGCTATTTTATTCTTTTTTGTACAAAAAAAATGTGCTCAGAAATGCTTATTTATTTGTAATGAGCCTTTTCTTCTATTATAAATCCGGAGGATATTTCTTCACCTTACTTATTTTCTCTACCATTGCTGATTTTACCCTTGGACAGCTAATTTATCAAGCAAAAAACGGACTCAGAAAAAAATTATTTTTATCGGCAAGTATATTTATTAATTTACTTGTATTAGGGTATTTTAAATACACTTATTTTTTTACAGATATTCTCAATTCCATTTTCAACACCAATTTTCAGGTTGTTAATTATCTTGCATTATGGACAAATAGAGTAGCAGGCACATCGTTTAATATTTCATCTATAATATTACCGGTGGGAATTTCATTTTACACCTTCCAAACAATAAGCTATACTGTTGATGTATATCGGAGAAAAGTTAAGCCTGTAAAAAATATTATTGATTTTGGATTTTATGTCTCTTTCTTTCCGCAATTAGTTGCGGGCCCTATTGTTCGTGCGGCAGAATTTATTCCTCAACTTTACCAAAAATTTAAACTAACAAAACAAGAGTTTGGCCATGCTATTTTTTTAATCCTAAGCGGATTACTCAAAAAAATGTTAATATCCGATTACATTTCTATTAATTATGTCGACAGGGTTTTTGATTCGCCAGGATCGTTTACCGGATTCGAAAATTTAATGGCTGTATATGGATACTCTATTCAAATTTATTGTGATTTCTCAGGATACACCGACATAGCAATTGGAGTAGCATTATTATTAGGTTTCCGGTTGCCAGTAAATTTCAATTCCCCCTATAAAGCATTAAACATTACCGATTTCTGGCACCGATGGCATATATCTCTATCATCGTGGTTGCGAGATTATTTATATATTCCGCTTGGAGGAAACCGTAAAGGAAAAGTTAGAACCTATATAAATATAATGATTACCATGCTTCTTGGTGGTTTATGGCATGGAGCCAACATGCGGTTTATTATTTGGGGAGGTTTGCACGGGCTAGGATTGGTTATTCATAAGTTATGGATGAAAATGAACCTTTCGCTAAGTAAATACTATCAAACTAAATCCAGCAAAAATCTTTTATATCGCTTTATCTCAGTGTTTACCACCTTCCACCTTGTAACCTTTGCCTGGATATTTTTCAGAGCTCAAAATATGGAAGATGCCATGACTATTATTAGGCAAATAATTACAAACTTCCAGGGAGCGCTGGTTCCCATTATGGTAACTTCTTATTATAAAATATATGCGATCATCCTTCTGGGATTATTCTTACACTGGTTGCCCTCATCGTTCAAAGAGAGCTATCGCGGTTGGTTTATTAAAAGCCACATAGCTATAAAAATATTGATAACACTTATTGTAATTTTTATTATTTTCCAGGTAAAATCTGCAGAAATACAGCCATTTATTTATTTCCAGTTTTAACCTGATAAAATCATGAATTTACATTTTATAAAAATTAATTTTAAATCATAAGCTTTTTTTTAATCATCAACATTACAAAATAATTTCTTTACATTTGTCAGCTATTAAATTATATTTAAAAACAATTATTGCATGAAAGGTTATAAAAAGATTTTAGAATATATCTTTCCTTACTGGGGAAAAGGGTTGACAAGTATTTTATTTGCACTTTTAGCCACCGTTTTCTCCTTATTTTCATTCACCGGAGTAATTCCATTCCTTGGCATCCTTTTCAAAAATCAACCGATCATTGAAAATCCAGTAGCCATGGAGTTTAGTTCCGAAGCCATAATGCATAATTTTAATTATTACTTAAGCCAGATCATCCTTACCCAGGGAGAAAGAGCTGCTTTACTTACAGTAAGTATAATGGTTATTATTTTTGTACTGCTAAAAACATCCATGCAATATGCCAGCAATTATGTAATGGCTCCATTACGCAACGGAGTAGTTCGCGACATCAGAAATAAATTAAATCAGAAAATATTAGGATTACAACTTTCTTATTTTACCGAAGAACGTAAAGGTGATATCATCTCCAGAATGACGAGTGATGTCCAGGAAGTAGAAACCTCTGTTGTACGTTCATTAAATAACGCGATAAAAGCACCCATTACGATAATTATTTATCTTATTGTTTTATTTACAACCAGCCCTTTCCTTACTTTTTTTGTATTGCTGCTTTTACCCATTACAGGAGGAGTTATCGGGCGCATTGGAAAATCATTGCGGCGCAAATCTGAAAAAGGGCAATCACAATTAGGTTTAATTTTATCATATATTGAAGAAACACTTTTTGGATTAAGAATTATTAAAGCCTTTAATACTGAAGATAAAATTCACGAGCGATTTATGAATGAAAATAATTCGTATACCCGATTAATGAATCGTATATGGCGTAGGAAAGATTTAGCCGGGCCTTTTAGTGAATTTATGGCTACGGCTGTCATTGTTGTCATTATGTGGTATGGTGGGAGTATGGTTTTAAATCAGGATCCGATTATGAGTCCGCAAACATTTATTTTTTATCTGGTTGTTTTTTCACAGATTATTACCCCTTCAAAGGATTTATCAACAGTATATTATAATGTACAACGAGGACTGGCATCTCTTGATAGGATAGAGGCAATTCTGGATGCGAATATTAAAATTACTGAAAAACCAAATGCTAAATCTAAAAAAGACTTCCAGGATTGTATCGAATACAAAGATGTTAGTTTTAAATACATTGAAGATTATGTACTGAAAGATATTAACCTAACCATAAATAAAGGACAAACGGTTGCATTAGTAGGCCAGTCGGGTTCGGGAAAATCAACATTAGTTGATCTTTTGCCCCGCTTTTACGATATTGTTGAGGGAGAAATAAAAATTGACGGAATTAACATTCAGGATTTAAAAATTCTCGATTTACGCAATTTAATGGGTATTGTTAGCCAGGAATCGATTTTATTTAACGATACAATCTACAATAATATTGCTTTTGGAATGGAAACCGCTTCGGAAGAGGAAATTATTGCTGCGGCAAAAGTAGCCAATGCACATGAATTTATTTTACAAACCGAACACGGCTACCAAACCAACATTGGCGATCGTGGTAGCAAACTTTCCGGTGGCCAACGGCAGCGCATTAGCATTGCCCGTGCTGTACTAAAAAATCCACCGATTATGATTCTTGATGAAGCAACCTCGTCGCTGGACACCGAATCTGAAAAACTAGTACAGGATGCCCTATTTAAATTAATGGAAAACCGTACTTCAATTGTAATTGCCCACAGACTTTCAACGGTACGGAATGCGGATGAAATATGCGTATTACAAGAGGGTAAAATTGTTGAGCGTGGCAAACACGATGAATTAATTGAGTTAAAAGGCGTATATAAAAAATTACACGATTTGCAATCATTTGCCTAGCGATAGTTCATATTCTTTTAAGTACTAAAAAATAAATACCTTTCCTATTTCATTGACTGGGAGAAACTATTCGTCAAGGTTTTTTACTCAATCATCAAACTTATCTTTCCAAAAGGGAAATTACGGTTAAAATTGTATCCTTTGCAAAACTTATCCGTAAATAATATAATGTATCAACCCTTTTGTTGCTGATATGAAAAAAAAATTACCTTTTATTTTCATTACTTGTGTCATACTATTCTTGCAAACGGTTGATTATAGATGCTTTGCACAAAAGAAATCCAATTATGCAGATTCACTGGAAACCATTCTAAGAAATATTACTGTCGATACATCAAAAATACCTTACTATTATGCACTATCTGAATATTATATTACAAATGCACCAGAAAAAGCAATTCCTCTAGCCAATGAATTTTTACATTTAGGCGAAAAACATGATAGTATAGGCATAATCAATTATTGTTACTTAATATTAGGCGAAGCACATTTTTATCAAGATAATTTACAAACTGCCCATAAATATTTTACAAATTATCTTGAAAACCACCAAAAACTGGGTAACAAATTAAAAATAGCACAAGCATACAATAGTTTGGGAATTGTATCTCGTGCAATGGAAAATTATCCTCATGCGAAAGATTATTATACTAAGGCCATGGATATCTATGAGGAGTTTAACGATACTCTTGGTTTAAATAGAGTTTACAATAATCTGGGAGTATTAAATGAATATTTAAACTTATTTTCAAAAGCTCTTAATTACTATCAGAAATCGCTTGAAATTGAAAAAAAAATAAATAATCCTGAAGGGATATCAACCTCATATTTAAACTTAGGTGGAATTTATTATAAATTAGAACAATACAATCAGGCATTAAATTACAGCAAAAAAGCAATACTAATTTGCAAATCACGGGGTTATAATGTTACCCTAGAAATGTTATATGAGTTAATGTATAAAATTTATCGCGAAATTAACCAGCCAGAAGAAGCACTGGCTTATTTTGAAAAATTTTATACATTAAAAAATAAAAGAATCAATGAAAAAATACAATCTGAAATTGCAGAGTTAGAGATAAAGTACGAAACTGAGAAGAAACAAAAGGAAATTGAATTACTTAATAAGCAAAAAAAACAAAAATCAATAATTAATACAATACTTTTAATAGCCATTGGTATTGTTATTTTACAGGCATTAATATTGCTCAAAATAATTACCAAAAGAAAACGCAATAATCAAATTCTACGATTGCAAAATTCAGAAATGCAAAAGCAAAACGAAGAAATTGAAACTCAGAGAGATGAGATTGAAGCTCAACGCGACGAGATTCAACGACAAAAAGAATTTGCAGACAAGCAAACCGATTTTATTTTAAGACAAAAAAAAGATATTACAGATAGTATTGAATATGCAAAGCATATTCAAGTTGCACTTTTCCCGGATAAACTTACTTTACAAAAAATTTTACGCGATGGTTTTTGTTTGTTTAAACCCAAAGACATTGTAAGTGGTGATTTTTATTGGGTTGCAGAATTTAATGGGAAATCGATTATAGTTTCAGCCGACTGTACAGGCCATGGTGTCCCCGGAGCTTTTATGAGTATAATCGGGATAAATTTTTTAAATGAAATTGTTTTTGATGAACACGAACAAAATCCGGCAGAAATTTTAAACCGATTACGTAAAAAAGTAGTAAAAACCTTGGTGCACTCTAATCGTTTGGAAGAAGCAAGGGACGGAATGGACATTTCACTGGTAATTATCGATCACGAAAACATGAAACTCGAATATGCCGGGGCTTATAACCATTTATATTTTATTCGGGACCATATGTTAGAAATTATTAAAGCAGACCGCATGCCTGTTGGTATTTCGGCAAAAGCTATGAAACCTTTTACAAATCATAAAATTGATATTCTACCTGGCGATTTATTTTACATGTTTACAGATGGATATGCCGATCAGTTTGGTGGCCCCTTGCGTAAAAAATTCCGCATTGGAAACCTACGCGAACTGTTATTAGAAATCCACGACAAAAATATTCAGGAACAAAAACAAATTTTATACGAAAGTTTCATTAACTGGAAAGGAGATCAACCTCAGGTAGATGATGTATTAGTGTTAGGTTTTAAAATTTAGCCAGAAAAAACTTCCTTCTGTATTAAATCAACCAATGTTTTAACGTTTAAATTTTTGCCATCAACCTTGAAATCTGCCTGTTCATAGTCAAATTTTCTTTTATTCATTAACTCTGTAGCATATATCGTTAAATCTTCTTTTGATTTACCCCAAATTAAAGGCCGGTCTTTTTTAGCATATAGCAGTCGGTTAACCAGCGTAGGAACATCCATTTCCAGGTAAATTGTGATCCCATTTGTACGCATTCTTTCCATATTATCAAAGAAGCAAGGGGTGCCCCCACCTGTAGAAATTATAGCATCTTTATACTTTTCTATTACTTCAGACAATGCTTCTTTCTCAATAACTCTGAATTCTTCTTGTCCTTTCTCATACATTAAGAATCGTATGGTTGTATTAAATTTTTCTTCAATATAAGTATCGAGGTCAACAAAAGGTAAATTCAATTTATTGGCTAATTTTTTCCCATTGGTTGATTTCCCGCTAGCCATAAATCCAATTAAGAAAATTCTCATCATCGATTTTTTTGGGTTAAATCATAAAATTAAAAAAAATCTGGTTAATCTTTACCATTTTGAAACAAACTCATTTGTGATGTATCATCTTGATCATCATCAGTAGATTCTTTCGATTTTACTTCTTCTTTTTTAATTAAAGGCTCAAGTTCTTTAACAACTTTAACTTCGTAATTCGACAACCGTTTACCTCGTGCTTTATAGCTTTTTACACCAATAAAATCAGCTATTTCAATTATCTCACTATCACGATTTTTGTGTTTACCGCCAAAAGACACCTCGAGTCTGGGATATTCCACTTCAGTAATTTTTATTAAGTGCGACTCTTCATTGTCTCCAATAAAGCTTGTGAGCTTATCTGTTGGTTCTATTGTAAAACGTTTAACATAATAATATTCAAGGTCAGCATCATAATAAACGGCCGAAAAGATTTTCTCAGGCCTAAATTTTTCTACAAATAATACATCGTCCTCGAAATGATTCATTAAATCATAGGACGTCAATCTATATTTGCCTGATTTTGTAATAACCAAAATTTTATCATCGCTATGGAATTCACCCAAATATTTTCCTCGGCCATCATCGTTAAGACGAAGCACCTCTTCTTCAAACCAAATTTTTCTGCCACCAAGCGTTGATACTCCTTCATCTTTAAGAACAATTTTATGCACGGCATATTTGGTAAGAATATTTCCCATCGATTGGCGGCCTTTAATGGCCAGTTCGCTAAAATCAAATTCGAAAACCGGTTTTTTTAATCTTGGCCTTGGACGCAGATAAACTTTTACAATCTCGGCTTCGCCGTTTGGGTTGGCTGTCATATATAATATTTTCGAGCCTTTTGTCCCTTTGGTAATATCATACTCTTTATCGCGGGTAATACCTTTAATAGCACATCGTTTTACCATGATATTACCATTTAACCCATCGCGATAAATTACATTATAAATGGTACGTGTATCGTTTCGTTTAAAAACAGCTATATGAATAATATCTTTCCCAACAAAAGTTTTTTCCGATACTTTGGTAATAAGATATCTTCCATCACGGAGGAAAACAATTATTTCATCAATATCAGAACAATCGCACACATATTCATCTTTTCGCAACGATGTTCCTATAAAGCCCTCTTGCCTATCGGCATAAAGTTTTTGATTGGCAACAACCACTTGGGTAGCTTCTATTGATTCTAAATTTCGTATTTCGGTTTTTCGATCTCGCCCGTCGCCATGTTTTTTCCGTATTTGTTTAAAATAATTAATGGCAAAATCAATAATATTATCTAAATGATTCTGCACTTCTTTCATTTCATCCTCAATGCCTTTGATTATTTCATCGGATTTTTTAGAATCATATTTTGAAATACGTTTAATCTTAATTTCAGTAAGTTTAATGATATCATCGTGAGTAACTTCTCGAAGCAACATTTTTTTAAAAGGCTCCAATCCTTTATCAATCATTTCGATAACATTCTCCCATGTTTCACTTTCCTCAATATCATGATAAATTCGATTTTCGATAAATATTTTCTCGAGCGACGACATGTGCCATGATTCCTTAAGCTCAGCCATTTTTATATCCAGCTCGCGCTTTAATAATTGAACAGTACTATCGGTCGAGATTTTAAGCATTTCGGTTACCCCAACAAATAATGGTTTGGCATCTTTGATCACACATGCATTGGGAGAGATAGATACTTCACAATCGGTAAAAGCGTACAATGCATCAATTGTTTGATCTGGTGATGTTCCTCCCGGAAGATGTACTAAAATCTCTACATGCTCGGCTGTATTATCGTCGATTTTACGTATTTTAATTTTTCCTTTTTCGTTGGCTTTAAGAATAGAATCGATTAAACTTTGAGTAGTTTTTCCAAATGGAAGTTCGGTTATTTTTAATGTTTTTTTGTCTTCTTTCTCAATTTTAGCCCTGATTTTAATTGAACCTCCCCGTAATCCATCATTGTATTTACTAAAATCGGCTATTCCACCAGTTGGAAAATCGGGAAACAATTCAAAATCTTTTCCCTTGAGATAAGCAATCGAAGCATCGATTAACTCATTAAAATTATGGGGTAAAATTTTAGAGGCCAGTCCAACGGCAATACCTTCTACACCCTGGGCCAACAGTAACGGGAACTTAATGGGTAAAGTAACAGGTTCTTCATTCCGCCCATCGTATGATCTTTTCCATTCGGTAGTTTTAGGATTAAAAACTACATCCAGGGCGAATTTTGTTAACCGGGCTTCAATATATCTGGGAGCGGCTGCACTATCGCCGGTAAGGGTGTTTCCCCAGTTACCCTGTGTGTCAATAAGGATATCTTTTTGCCCTAATTGAACTAAAGCATCCCCAATGGAAGCATCTCCATGAGGATGATACTGCATGGTATAACCAATAATGTTAGCTACTTTATTGTATCGTCCGTCATCAAGCTTTTTCATCGCATGTAATATCCTGCGCTGAACAGGTTTTAATCCATCATGCAAATGAGGAACAGCACGTTCTAAAATTACATACGATGCATAATCAAGAAACCATTCTTTATACATTCCCGACAACTGCATAATTTTATGCAATTCATCTCCTGATTTTTCTTTTCCTTCTGTATTAGTGTCTTTTGCTAATTCTTTATTTTCAGATTGTTCAAGGTTATCTTTATTCTCAGTACTCATTCCTGTATCCTCAATATTTAAAATATTTTTTTCATCTATCTGTTACGATTCAGGTTATCGTTCTTCTATTACATCAATATTAAGATTATCAACAATAAAATCCTGTCTTTCGGGTGTATTTTTACCCATATAAAATTCCAGCAGTTCATTTATGGCATCTTCGCGGCGAAGCCTTACAGGATCGAGTCGAATATCTTTTCCGATAAAATGTTTAAACTCATCGGGAGATATTTCTCCCAACCCTTTAAACCGGGTTATTTCCGGGCTGTTTTTTAATTTTTTAATAGCCTGGTCTTTTTCTTCTTCGCTATAACAGTAAAATGTTTCCTTTTTATTTCTTACCCTAAATAAAGGTGTTTGAAGAATAAATAAATGGCCATTTTTAATCAGGTCAGGGAAAAATTGTAAAAAGAATGTTAATAATAACAACCGGATATGCATTCCGTCAACATCAGCATCGGTAGCCACAATAACACTTTTGTATCGTAAATTTTCAATCCCTTCTTCAATATTTAAGGCAGCTTGCAATAAATTAAACTCTTCGTTTTCGTAAACAATTTTTTTTGTTAATCCATAGGTGTTTAAAGGCTTGCCTTTTAAGCTAAAAACTGCTTGTGTATTTACATCGCGCGACTTAGTAATAGACCCACTCGCGGAGTCTCCCTCGGTAATAAAAATCATGGTATCGTTTTTTCGCTCATCGTTTGAGTTATAATGAACTCTGCAATCGCGAAGTTTGCGGTTATGTAAACTGGCTTTTTTGGCTCGTTGTTTTGCCAATTTTTTAATACCAGAAATAGCTTTTCGTTCTTTCTCCGATTCGTGAATTTTTTTTAACAGGGTATCTGCTATTTCTTGATTTCTGTGCAGATAGTTGTCTAACTCATTTTTTAAAAAATCGCTTATAAAATTACGGATAGATACTCCGTTAGGAGAAATATTTTTTGACCCGAGTTTTGTTTTTGTTTGCGATTCGAAAACCGGTTCTTCTACTTTAAGACTAATAGCTGCAACAATTGACATTCGTATATCAGAAGGTTCAAAATCTTTTCGGTAATAATCGCGAATAGTTTTAACATAGGCCTCACGAAAAGCGGCTAAATGTGTTCC
The DNA here is from genome assembly GCA_034189025.1 of Bacteroidota bacterium. Lineage (GTDB taxonomy): Bacteria > Bacteroidota > Bacteroidia > Bacteroidales > UBA12077 > UBA12077. The sequence continues at coordinate 55,103 of JAXHVS010000055.1, read as the reverse complement.
TCCTTGTGTAGTATGTTGGCCGTTTACAAAGCTGTAATATTCTTCTCCATATTGATTCCCATGGGTTATTGCAATTTCAATATCATCTTCTTTTAGATGAATAATCGGATAAATTCCATCGGAGCTCATATTCTCTTCCAATAAATCGCGCAATCCATTTTCAGAATAAAACTTTTCGCCATTCAGTCGAATCACCAATCCGGAGTTGAGATAAACATAATTTCTCACCATAGATTCTACATACTCTTTCATGTAGTGATAATTCCCAAAAAGGGCTTTATCGGGTTCAAAAGAAACCATGGTGCCGTTTTTCTCTTTTGTTGGCTGAACCTGAGCATCTAAAACTACATTTCCTTTTTCAAATTCAATCTGTTTTCTTTCGCCTTCACGATAAGCCTCGATACGAAAATTTTCGGAAAGGGCATTTACCGCTTTAATCCCTACTCCGTTTAATCCGACAGATTTTTTAAAAACTTTTGAATCGTATTTGGCTCCGGTATTCATTTTTGATGATACATCCAATAATTTTCCTAAAGGTATTCCGCGGCCATAATCTCTAATTTTTACACTATTGTCGGTAACTTCAATATCAATTGTTTTCCCAAATCCCATCATAAACTCATCGACAGAGTTATCCATTACTTCTTTGAGTAATACATATATTCCATCATCAGGAGATGAGCCATCGCCTAATTTACCAATATACATTCCGGGACGTTTCCGGATATGTTCCTTCCACTCGAGCGTACGAATGCTATCTTCTGTATAATTTGCCGTCATTTCTGCTAAATTTTCGTAAATATAACCAAAAGAAAATTCACTGATAAAATTGTTTATCAACAAGTTTCTGTAGTAAACTGTTAATAAATGGTTAAATGATGCAAAATAAATAAAAACCAATTATATTATGAAGTACCGTGTTGTTGAAAAGTTATTAACAGGGGAAAATACCCATCTGTTTCATTAATACCGAAGCATTCATATTTTTGGTTATTCCATTACGTAATTTATAATCAAAGAAAATTTTTTGTCTGCTAATTTCTACTTCAAAACATTGATTTTTTATTCTTGCGGAATATTGATTTTCCAACTCACACAATGTTAAATCGTGAGTAGCAATCACACCTGTTGCATTAAGCTTAATTAAATGTTCTACAAATTTCCACGCCCCTTTAGCCTTATCAACAGAATTTGTTCCTTTTAATATTTCATCCAAAAGGATAAATAGCTCTTTTCCGGATTTTAATTCATCAATTATTTGTTTTAACCTTCTTAATTCGGCATAAAAATAGGACTCGTTTTCTTTTAACGAATCAGATGTACGCATTCCTGAATAAAGATGCATTAACCTAAAATCAAACTGTTTTGCGCAAACCGGCATGCCATTCATAGCCAGAATTAAATTAACACCAATAGTTCTCAGGAAAGTACTTTTCCCTGCCATATTAGCTCCGGTAATTATATTTATTTGTCCTGGTTTATCGATTCTAAAATCATTATTTACTCTTTTATTGGGAAAAATTAGTGGGTGCCCGACTTCCTTAGCATCTATAACAAGTTGGTTTACAACTTGAGGAAAAATATAATCCGGATAATTAAATCTAAAATTTGCCATACTGCAAAAAGCATCTAACTGTGCAATACTTTTAATCCACAGCGAAATATTGCCTCCATACTGTTTTTTCCATTTTTCTAATCGCATTAACGATAACAAATCCCACATTAACGTGGCATTTAATATTAAACCTACAATTATATTTAAACGCGAATCAAACGCATCAATAATGCGTATTAATTTTTTTAAAATAATACTCGCCGTTTGTTTATTATTAACATAAAATTCTTTTTTAAGCTGATTGAGCTCAAAACTATGAAATAAAGAATTTTCAATGATTTGAATCAATTGGTGGTAATTTTTTAATATGCCTATTTCTTCAGATATTATTCGCTGTTCTTTATTTGTTCGCCGCATAATAAGGCTGGCAAAAAACAACTGGCACAAAGCCAAAAAAACAAATACCGAATAATGTAACCACCCAAAAATTAACAAGAATAATGAAGAGATAGTTAATAATGGCAAGCCCCAAACAATCAGTTTATAATACCATTTATTGATGAAATTGGCAGGTGCTTTAACCCATAATTTAATTTTTTGGTTATCATCGGGTGAAATGTTTACTAACTTACCGGTAGCTTGTAAATGTTGACGCCAATCAATTTTTTCGGATAGCTCTTGAATGGCTTGTTGTGTATATTCAATTTTTTGTTTGTTAAATAATGGATTTAAAAGCCTATCGGCTAAAAAGATTCTCCCTGCCTGTGTAAATGTCCGATTTAAACATTGAAAAAGAGAACCTTTACCAAATAAATCCAAATCATAAGCATAGGGATGATCACGATGAATAAATTCCTCTCCATCGTTAAATTCTGCAAAATCGTAATTTAATGCTTTAAGCTCTTGCTTATTTATTTGGATAAAACTCTGTACTAACTTTAATTTCTGATTCTGAGCAAGATGAAGTACAACAAAACCAATAAATAAAACAAGCCAGGTAAGAGTTAAAATTAACCTAATACACGAAAAGTCTTTTATGGTAAAAACGATTCCAACAATAAACAAAAGAAAAGAAACAAAACGGAGTAATCCAAGCCATAAAATTTTTTGTTTAATGCTGGACTCTTTTTTTTGAAAATCGTTAATTCTCTCTTTATAAAATTTTTTTATACCCGAATTCGGCATTGTTTATCTTTCTATTTTATATTCGTTCTTTTTCAAAAATGTCGCGTGTTTTTCGAGCAAAATCTTTTACTTCTAAATCACAAAATTTATCGTAAGGAATTTCGTCTAATACCTTAAGGGTTACTTTATGTTTACCATAGAACAAACCATAACGATTTAAAATATCGGGAACTGTTCCTGAAATAATAACTGGTAAAACAGAACGTTTTGTTTTTTGGGCTAACCGGAATGCTCCTTCTTTAAAATTTCCCAACCGGCCATCTTTAGAACGTGTTCCTTCCGGAAAAATTATCATATTACAGCCTAATCGTAAAACTTTTTCTCCATCGATGATCATCTTTTTTATGCTGGCTTTACTTGTTCTTAACAATTTTATATCGCCTTTTAAATGCATAAGCCAACCAAAAACCGGAATTTTAAAAACCTCTGCCTTAGAAACCCATCGAAAAGGGATACCTAATCGATACATAACAATAACATCCTCTATTGATTGATGATTGGCAATAATAATATAGGTTGTATCTTTTTTAATCTTTTCTTTGCCAACAACACGAACATCCCACCAAGGTATTAGTTTGGTATATAAACTTCCCCAAAAGATTGAAAAATAATTCAGAACATAAAGCCGCTTATCGAACCAAAAAGTAATTAACCAAATAGCTATAAATAATGGTGAAAGGAAGATTACCGTTAATAATATGATAATCCAAATATAAACAGAATAAAAAACTTTTTGAATCATTATTTTCTCAACAGGTTCGTTTTTGTTATTCCTCAAAAATACATTTTAAAAATTGTTTTTAATAAAATAAATAATAGAAACATACTGGCATTATTTGTTATAAAAATAAATGAATAGTAAAAATGGTATATTTTTTGATTATTCAATGATAACTTATTAATTTCACATGCTCTTTTAAGCATAAAAAACAATATTAATTATGAAAATACGAACCTTCTTTATCATATTTTTTATAGCATTTATTAGTCTTCCTTCATTTTCTCAGGAGGATGAAACCACTAAGTTAGATACCATTTATCTTTTAGGTGGAAGGAAAAAAATTGTTGAAATAAAAAATATCTCTGCAGCTACGGTCCGTTATAAAGAACAAGAATCTGATGAAACAATTGTATTGGAAAGAAAGAATATACAAAAGATCATATTCAGTAATGGTCGGATAGAGGTATTTAATAAACCTGTTTTTATGATGGTTGATGAAGGTAGCTGGAAAACCGTAATTGTTACCGATAACAAAGATGATGTTAGTGGCTTATACGAACGAGGCAAAGTTGATGCCCGCTCGTCGGCAGGAAGCCGGAATGCAAAATCAGCTAAAAAAAGTGCAACGATACGTATTCAAAAGAAAGCTGCTAATTTAGGCGGATTAATTGTACTTATAACAAAAGAAGAATCTGTGGGTGGTTTTGGAGAAGCTCCTACCTATTATATAGAAGGTATTGCCTATGGTTATGAACCATTACCTAAAGAAGAAGAAGAAAAACAAAAAGAATAAAAAGAAACTGTCCAAAAAGTATTTTTTTAATGCATACACTTCACCAGGTTCAGTGTGACATACTGGTTATTAACTCATTGTCATATTAAGCCCGCCTGCCGGACGGGCAGGCTTATCGAAATATGACAACTAAAAACACTTTTCGAACACCCTCTTTTAAATTTTATTTCTCTAACCCAAGGACATCTAACCCTTGTTTAAATACAATATCTTTAGGGATTTGCTCTTTCTGAATTCTGTATAGATCCTCTAATAGCTCGTCACGTATATACCCCTTTTCCTCAACCATTCTTTTCGCCTTTTCATAATCTCCGTTTCCTTGTATCAATAAAATTTCTTCGGCAAGTTGAAGCATTGCATCTTGCATTTTTTCAAAATCAATTGTATAGGTACCAAATTTCTTATTTCTTGTAAAAGCTCCTTTTTCTTCAAAATAATAAAATCTAATCATATTAGCTACACCCTGATCATTAGAAATCCCAAATCGTACTGAACGAAAAATATCAGCCATATAGGTAACATAATTATCCATAAGGTCTGTTTCGGGCAGTTCGCCCATTTCGTGAAGTTTAGTAAGAAAAAATAAACTTAAAATATCATTTTTACACTCTTCAATAACATTAAAATGTTCCTTTAACCCATCTCGGACGGAACCTTCCTGTGTAACCATATTTTTAATTCCTAAAGCACTACCCACTTCATAAAACATCGTGTTTTGAAAAAATGCATCAAATTTCACATGTTCTCTTTGATTTTTATCAATAAGCAAATGGGCAATAGGCTTTAAGATTTTTTCAAATTTTGCTTGTATAACATTTTTAAATTGTAATTTACGGCTTCCTACTGCTAATTGAACTCTACCATCACGTGGTAAAGTAATTGCTATTTTTTTACTTCCTGCATTCCAATTACCCGAGCAATAGATAACATCATATACCATAATATCCGAAAGGGCTCCAGGGATTTCAGTTTTATATTTTTCATCAACCGGCAAATTTTTCTGCAAAAATGGAACTAGAAGTGAATATTTTTCCATGTTTTTACTCGATTCAACATCTTTAACAAGCAACATTGATTGATAAGACGCTTTAGAAAAGTAAAGTCGATCATCAATATCTTCAATAGGGCCAACAATAAAATCAAGGATATTATCTTTCATCATCATCCATGCAATATTACTTTGATAATAATCATCTGTTAATAGTGCTTTAGCTCTTTCCAAAAGATAATTTTTAAAATCATTATCCTCGGCTAATGAAGCTGCTTGCTCCATCAACTCAGATATTTTTACCAGTTTATTTTTATAGGCTTCATGATAAGGAACGGTTTTTAACCCACCCACTTCATTTCTCCTTAAAAGAGTATATGAATCGAATTTCTTAAGATCATCAAAAGTGTCAAATTCCTGATAGGTCATATCAACAGGATAAAAATTGGCACCATCCGGTTTAGTGCCTACATCATCAATGAAAGGTTTCATCCCATTAAGCCTGTCCCATGGCCCATAGTTGATATAAAAATATTCTTTGCATTTTTCGTTGGGAATGGATTTTAAATATTTTTCTTTATTTCCACAGGTTTGAATCCAGTATAATTCATCAATAATTTTAGCGGCTTCAAATAATAATGGAATCATTTTTTTCTGATTTTCGCTTAAAATGCTCAAATCAGCAGTTAGCTTAACATCAGCATAATTGGCTAATAATTTGTCTATTTTTGTCTGCTTTTGGGTTTGCTGTTTTTCGGTTTTATTTTTACACGAAGTAAACAATATGGGTAACAATAGCAAGCATAAAACAATAATCTTTTTATACATAATCCTGGGGTTTTTTGGTTTTTAATTATCTTGAATCAAAATTTCAAAGAGAGTGGAAGAAATCTTCAATTAAAAATACAAATAATATTAACCCAAGTCAACAATAATTAAAATAAACCTGTGTTGAAATAAAAAAACATTATCTATAAAGGCAAAGAATTAAAATAAAGAAGAAATAAATTCATGAATCGTTATATTGTGAAAATATTTTTGAAAATCAATTGTTTCTAAAACTTTAAAAATTTCCTCTTCCTGGTGTTTACTATTTTTTAGTAATTTTTCAATATCTTTTTCGCCAAAAAAATCTCCAAAAATTTTTATATCAGATATTATTCCTCTATCTACATTCATGTGTATTTCTAAATTACCTCCATTGGTTCTGATAAGTTTCTCAAAATTATATTTTGGAGAGTAGCCAAAGTTCCACTCCCAGGTATTATATTTTTTTTCGACTAATTGATTAATTTTTTCAATATCCTCATCTGAATATTCATATAATACAGCATTTTCCTCTGAGTTTACCATAAAATCAAAAATTTTATCATGAAACTCCATTACAGACATTTTTTCGGGCAAATGTTCGCTAATATTGGTTACACGGCTACGTACGGACTTTACTCCTTTGTCCTGATATTTTAATGGATTTACTTTTAATGCTTTGTATAAATCGGCCATTACTGATGAAAATAATAATGTTCCATGATGTAGTACTCTTCGTTTAAAAATATGTTCGGCATTACCAGATACTTTTTGTCCGTTGATCATAATATCGTTGCGCCCTCCAAATTTTGCATCCACTCCAAGTTGTTGCAACACATCAATTACCGGTTGTGTATATTTTTTAAAATCAACCAAATTACCTTCGCTATTCACATTTTTGATAAATGTAAAGTTTAAATTTCCCAAATCATGAAATACAGCTCCTCCACCGGAAAGCCTCCTTACAACATCAATGTTGTCTTCTTTTACATAATCAATATTAATTTCGGCCAGTGTATTCTGATGTTTTCCAACAATTATAGAAGGTGTATTACGCCAAAGCATAAAACAATTTTCTTTAAAATTTTTAAGGACATATTCTTCGGCTGCCAGATTGAAATATGGATTAGTTTCCGGATTTTTTATACAAAGCATATAAAATTATTATTGATTTTATAATAAAAGAATTAAGAAGAATAACAATCAGCAATTAAAATTGTTTGATAATTTTTTTGAAGTATATCGATATAGAAAAAAAACCAGAATCCCAATTAAGGTTCCTAAAATAGCACCGCCAATTACATCAAGAGGATAATGAACTCCTAGATATATGCGGCTATAGGAAACAATTGCAGCCCAAAAAATTATAAATATTGAAAAATATTTTTGTTCAAAGAGCATTTTTAGAAAAAAAGCTACTGCAAATGTATTAGCTGCATGTGATGATACAAACCCGTATTTTCCACCACATTTATTATTTACCAGATGAACAATATCTTTTAACTCAGGATTATGACATGGGCGCAGTCGTTGAAAAACCTCTTTAAAAGCATGTACTGAAATTTGGTCGGCCAAAGTTACTACAAAAGCAATAAACAGTAATGGAATGATTGCTTTCCATCTATGCTTATAAATGATATATGCAATAATAAGTAAATACATTGGCAACCAAAATAACTTTCCGGAAAACCACCACATGATCTGATCCCAAAAAGGAGAATTTAATCCGTTAAGAAAAACAAATAGCTGTATATCCCAACTTTTAATTATTTCGAGCATCTTTTTATCCGGTTTGAAGTTCTTTCCAAATCAAGTCTTTTAATTCCTGAATTCCTTTTTGAGCTACCGAAGAAATAAAAAGACAAGGTATTTGAGGTAAATCTTTCTTCATCTCTTGCATCAACTCATCGTCGAGCATATCGGATTTAGTGATAGCCAGCACCCTTTTTTTATCTAATAATTCAGAATTATATTTTTCAATTTCTGAAAGAAGTGTTTTATATTCAGTGTTAATATCATCACTATCACAAGGGACCAAAAAAAGAAGCATAGCATTTCTTTCAATGTGGCGTAAGAAACGGTGTCCAAGGCCTTTCCCTTCGTGGGCCCCTTCGATTATCCCTGGAATATCGGCCATAACAAACGATTGCATGTCGCGGTATTGCACTATTCCCAGGTTTGGCACAAGTGTTGTAAACGGATAATCGGCAATTTTGGGTTTTGCAGCCGATACAACAGAAAGCAATGTAGATTTACCTGCATTTGGAAATCCAACTAACCCTACGTCAGCCAATATTTTTAATTCCAGAATAAACCATCCTTCTTTCCCATCCTCGCCCGGCTGTGCATATCTTGGTGTTTGATTGGTTGAAGATTTAAAATGAGTATTTCCCAAACCTCCTCGCCCGCCTTCGAGTAATATTTGTTCTTCTTGATCTTCGGTAATTTCAGCGATTACCTTACCTGTTTCAGCATCTTTAGCAATGGTTCCCAAAGGAACTTCGACAATCACATCTTTCCCATCAGCTCCGGTTCGCTGGGCACTGCCACCGGCTTGTCCACTAGTGGCAAAAATATGTTTTTGATATTTTAAATGTAACAGGGTCCATAACTGTGCATTTCCTTTAATAATAATGTGTCCGCCACGGCCACCATCGCCTCCATCAGGGCCACCTTTAGGAACAAACTTTTCGCGGTGTAAATGAGGAGAGCCTGCTCCCCCTTTACCCGAGCGAAAAAATATTTTTACATAATCAACAAAATTAGAACCGCCCATCTATTTATATCTTTCAATTATTGAACAAATTTTATCAAAGATAACATCAATTTCGCCAATTCCGCAAACCGATTCGCATTTTCCCTTTTTTTTGTAATAATCTTTTACAATTTTAGTATTGCTATTATAAATAGCAATCCTTTTTTTTATAATATCTAGTCTTTGATCATCAGGCCTTCCCGACTCATGATATCTTTGAGCTAACCGCTCAACAATTACTTTTTCGTCGGTTTCGAGCGAAATCATTACATTAACTTTAGATCCCAAAACAGATAAAATATTTTCCAACTGGGTTGCCTGAGGAATGGTTCGTGGAAAACCATCAAAAATAAAACCTTCGGTTTGTGGATATTTTTCTAATTCATGTTTAATAATATCAACAGCCATTTCATCAGGGACATAATACCCTTCATTAATATGACTTTGAGCTTTCATTCCGAAAGGTGTTTTTTCTTCAATTGCCTTGCGCAAAATATCTCCGGTTGAGATATGTTGTAAACGGTATTTTGCGATTATTTTTTTCGATTGCGTACCTTTCCCTGCCCCCGGTGGGCCAAATAAAACAATATTTACCATAAAGGCGTTTAACTTTTTAAGGTGTAAATATCCGGTAAGTTTCTTCCTAACCCGTCATAATCTAAGCCATACCCAATAATAAAATCATTAGGAATTTCCATGCCCACATAATCAATAGCAATATCTTTATCATAGGCTTCGGGTTTTAAAAGCAAGGTAGTAATTTTTACACTATTAGCCCCAAATTTATTGAGTTCTTTTACAATTTGTTCTAATGTAATCCCTGTATCTACAATATCTTCAAGAACAATAATATCACGACCGCTTATTTTTTCGTTAATACCAATTAACTGCTTCACATTACCTGTTGTGGTAGTTCCATGATAAGAAGAAAGTTTTAGAAATGTTATTTCACAATTAAAATCAATTTGCTTTAATAAATCGGCCGTAAACATAAAAGATCCGTTAAGGATACTAATAAAAAGTGGAACATTCTTATCCTTATAATCCTGATTTATTTTTTGAGCAACTTTAGTTACTGATTGTTGAATTTTTTTGGAAGGTATTGATACTTCAAAAACTTTATCTTTTAGTTTAATTTGCTTCATTTCTAAAATGATTTTCTACGGCTCAGGAAGCCGAATGAACATTCTTATAAAAATATTCGTTTATTTATTACCTTTGTAAACGTTGAAAATATTCTGCGAAAATACAAATTAATGTTCTAAAATAATTTTAATCGGCCTTAAAAAATTCTATTTAGCATGAAAGCAAAAGTTAGTATTATCATGGGTAGTACATCAGACCTGCCAATAATGGAAAAAGCAGCAAAAATTTTAAACGATTTTAAAATACCTTTCGAAATAAATGCTTTATCGGCACATCGTACCCCCGAAGAAGTAGAAAAATTTGCCAAAGAAGCAAAAGACCGTGGAATAGAAGTTATTATTGCAGGTGCAGGAATGGCTGCTCATTTACCTGGTGTTATAGCTGCAATGACAACCCTTCCTGTAATTGGAGTTCCCATAAACGCTTCGTTAGACGGCCTGGATTCATTATTAGCCATAGTACAAATGCCTCCCGGAATACCTGTTGCTACTGTAGGTATTAACGGAGCTCAGAATGCCGGTATTTTAGCAGCACAAATATTAGCAGCCGGAGACAAAAATCTCAAAAAGGATTTAGAGAAATATAAAGAAAACCTAAAAACTAAAATTGTTAAAGCCAACAAAGAATTATCGAAAGTTAAATTTGAGTATAAGACTAATTAACCATTTGTACAAAAATTAAAAAAATCCGAAGCTATAAACTTCGGATTTTTTATACTTTCAGAAAAGACATTAATTTCATCATCCATTTCAATTAAAAAAATTATAATTGTATCTTCATACCCTATTTTAGAATGAAATAAAAACTCTATGACGATTATAAATCATTTCATGAATATTAGATACTTATTTCTTTTAACCTTATTTTTTTGGCTGGCTGAATCCCATGCCCAAAATATTAACATTGAAGCAGGAAAATCTGCTGCAATGAGCAACACTTCTGTTACAATGACCGATATTTGGTCTGTTTACCATAACCAGGCGGGATTAGGTTATTTAACTGACATTTCGGTAGGAGCTTTTCATCAATCGGGATTTATAAAACAACAAAACACTCAAGGAATAGGTTTTGCTTTCCCTACAAAAACAGGAACCATAGGTGGTTCCTATTCCTATTTTGGTTTTTCGCAATATAATGAGATGCAGGCAGGCCTTGCCTTTGGCCGCTCATTTACCCGATATTTTGCCGCAGGATTGCAAATCAATTATTTAAGTACACGAATTGCCGATAATTATGGTTCATCGAATGCCGTAAATTTTGAGGTGGGTATCCTTTCACAACCCATTGAAAATCTATTTATCGGAGCACATGTATATAATCCATCAAGAAGTAAAATCGGAAAAGAAGATATTCCAACTATTTTTAAACTGGGTGCCGGATATTTATTTTCTGACAAAGTATTTCTGGGTATTGAAACTGAAAAAGATATTAAATACGATGCTATTTTCAAAGCTGGGTTAAATTATCAACTAATAGATTATGTGTCGCTCCAGGCAGGGGTTTCTACAAATCCGACAAGATATTCTTTTGGAGTTGGATTCCATTACATCAATATAAATGCCCATATTGGATTCCTAAAACATCAAACTTTAGGTTTTACACCATCATTTACTATAGGTTATGGTTTTTAAAACGAATAGATTTAATCAAACTATTTTAATGTTGTTATTTCTGTTAACTACTAAGATAGTAACTGCTCAAACCGAACCTTATGCTAAACAAACACTAGAAGACCTGATTGAAGAAATTGCCAGCTCAACCGATGAAGAATTGGACTACACAACACTATACGATGATCTAAACTTTTATTTATACAATCCTTTAAATCTTAACACTGCTTCACAGGAAGAATTAGAAAAACTCCAAATCTTAAATGATTTTCAAATCAAAAGCCTTGAAGATTATATTGCCAGAAACGGCGAAATGGTTTCCATCTATGAATTACAGCTAGTACATGGGTTTTCTTTTAATGATATAGAAACGATTTTACCTTTTATAACAGTTACTGAAGAAATTACCGAACGTAAAACCTCTTTTAAAAATGTGCTGAAATATGGCAATAACCAAATTTTTATTCGGGCCCAAGATGTTCTGGAAGAACAGGTTGGCTATAGTTCCATTTCCGATTCGGCCATGGCAGCAAGCCCTAACTCAAGATATTTGGGAAGTTCATACAGAATTTATACTCGCTATAAATTTCAATACAGAGACAAAGTATATTTTGGATTTACAGCCGAGAAAGACCCGGGTGAAGAATTTTTTATAGGCAGTAATAAAAATGGTTTTGATTATTATTCTGCCCACCTGCAGCTAAACAATATGGGCGTTTTTAAAACTATAACGCTGGGAGACTTTGAAGCAAAATATGGACAAGGGCTTATTCTGTGGTCGGATTTTGGCATGGGAAAATCTCCCTATGTTTTAAATATTAGAAAAAGAGCTCAGGGACTGAGAAAATACTCATCTACTAATGAGAATGTTTTTATGCGTGGTGTAGGAACTACTGTTGCCATAAAAAATATTGATATTTCAGCCTTCTTCTCTTACAAAAATATTGATGCCAATATACAAGATAGTATTGATAATGAGATTTCTACTGTAACATCATTTCAAAACTCAGGAATTCATGCAACACCTTCTCAATTAGAAGATAAAAATGCCATTCATGAGCAAATTGCCGGAGGAAATATTTCGTATAATCATAAAAGTTTTAAATTGGGAGTTACTGGAGTATATTACAAATATGGAGCTACCTTAATAAAAGATACAACACCCGAAAATCAATTTAATTATCGTGGAAGTGAAAATGCCAACCTCAGCCTAGACTACCAGTTTAGTATCCGTGATTTTTATTTTTTTGGCGAAGAAGCCATAGGCCAAAATGGAGGGAAAGCATTTTTAAACAGCATGCTTATCAATTTGGCTCCACAAATTTCAATGTCGGTTTTACACAGGCATTATGACAAAAATTACCAGGCAAATTATAGCAATGCCTTTGGCGAAACCAGTAATGTGCGTAATGAATCGGGATTATATTTTGGACTGGAAGTTCATCCAATAAAACACTGGACCATAACTTCGTATTTCGACACCTATCGGTTTTTGTGGTTAAAAACAGGGGTAGATGCTCCATCACAAGGCAACGAATGGTTTGTACAAACCGATTACAACCCAACCCGAAATTTCAGCATTTACTTGCGGATAAAAAACGAGATAAAACAAAAAAACCAAAATGCAGAAACAGGAATTGACCAGATAATAGATGAAAAACTTTTAAAAACACGCTTACACTTAGCCTACCAAATTAACAAGCAACTTGCCATTAAAAACAGGATTGAAACAACAAAATACCAGGAAGGGAGTTTGCCTGCAGAATATGGATATATGATTTACCAAGATATCTTTTATGATTTAAAGAAAGTTCCACTATCGTTAAATACCCGTTTTGCTGTTTTTGATACTGAATCTTATAACACAAGGGTTTATGCATACGAAAGTGACATTTTATATGCATTTTCTATTCCTGCCTATTACTCAAAAGGAACCCGCTTTTATTTTAATGTTAAGTATACAATTGTCGATTTTATCGATTTGTGGATTAAATATTCACAAACATACTATGCAGATAAAGAAGTAATCTCCTCCGGATTAAATCAAATCAACGGAAATACAAAATCGGAGATAAAAGCCCAGCTACGCATTAAGTTCTAAATTTCATGTTTCTTCCTTACTTTTATATCTTTGATATTCAATTGTAAATTACTAATCCCTCTAAAGCAATTTTCATCCACAGAATAACAGATATCGAAGAAGTCTCCCGAATGGATATATTCATAAAGATTTGCCTGCTGAAAAGCAATAGCAGCAAAATTTCTAAATGGATCTTCTTCTTGAATAATAGATAATTTCAGGTGCTCTTTACTTACCCCAACAATCCTTCCTTCACCATTATCTGCAACATAGCGGGTAACAAAAACCGGTGCCATATTTTCAGGGCCAAAAGGTTGAAATTGTTTTAAAATACGATAAAATTTGGGTGTAATTTGGCAAAGATTAAGTTCAGCGTCTATTTCTACCTGAGGAATAAGCTGTTCATCTTTAATAGTTTCGCTTACAACATTTTCAAACCGCTTTTGAAATTCCTCCACTTTGTCAATTTGTAAAGTTAAGCCGGCAGCATACATGTGTCCACCAAAATTTTCTAACAAATCACTACATGCTTCAATCGCCTGGTAAATATCAAATCCTATTACCGACCTGGCTGAACCGGTAGCCAAACCATTCGATGCGGTTAAGATTACCGTTGGCCTATAATATGTTTCAATTAATCGGGATGCTACTATACCCACCACTCCTTTATGCCAATCCGGATTGTATAAAACAGTAGTTTTTCTTTCTCCCCTCTCCTGTTCTTTCGCAAGAATCCTTAACGCCTCCTGTGTAATATGGCGATCGATATTTTTTCGGGCATCGTTAAAAAAATTTACGCTATTGGCTGCAGTTTTTGCCTTTGTCGAATTCTTTGATAATAACAACTCAACAGCTTTATGAGCAGATTCCATCCTGCCAGCTGCATTAATCCGTGGCCCAATTTTAAATACAATATCATCAATATTAATTGTCTTTCTGGATAATCCCGCAAGACTTATTATCGATTTTAAGCCTTGTCTGGGTTTTTCGTTTAATTGAATTAATCCATAATAAGCTAAAATCCTATTTTCATCTACAATCGGAACAATATCAGAGGCTATACTAACAACAACTAAATCAAGATACGGAATTAATTTTTCGAATGGAATATTATTTGTTCGAGCAAATGCCTGTATAAGCTTAAAACCTACACCACATCCAGAAAGTTCTTTAAAGGGATAATTGCAATCGCTGCGTTTTGAATCTAAAACAGCAACGGCATTAGGCAACTCTTTTCCCGGATAGTGATGATCACAAATAATAAAATCAATCCCATGCTTTTTTGCATAATCTACTTTTTCGTTGGCTTTTATCCCACAGTCTAAAGCAATAATTAATGAAAATTTATTTTCCAGTGCATTTTGTATGCCTTGCAACGAAACCCCGTAGCCCTCACTATATCTATCGGGAACATAATAGCCCACGTTTGGGTAAAATTCTTTCAAGAAAGTATACACTAATGCAACAGAGGTGGTTCCATCTACATCATAGTCCCCATAAATTAATATATTTTCGTTGTTATGAATAGCCTTTTCGATTCGCTCAATGGCTAGATTCATATCCTTCATTAAAAAAGGATCGTACAGATTATCAAGGCTGGGACGAAAAAATGCCTTAGACTGTTCAAATGTTTTTATTCCCCTTTGAACCAGAAGGTTTGCCAGAACAGGCTCAATATTTAATTCTTTAGCTAATTTTTGTACGTCTTCTTCATTGCCTCGCGGTTTTAATACCCATCTTTTTTCCATATATAGTTTTCATATTTTTTTACTTTTTTAGGTACATCCCAAATACTTCTTCTATCTTTAATCTTAAAACATCTTTTACCTTCTTATAATCAAGCTTTCTTCCTAACTCCTTTTCCATCGATGTTACCCCCTTATCAACAAATCCACAAGGATTAATGTGATTAAAGTATTCAAGATTGGTGTTAACATTAAATGCAAATCCATGCATGGTAATAAACCGGCTTGCTTTTACTCCTATAGCACAAATTTTTCGAGCCTTAGCATTATCACCATCCAGCCAAACACCTGTTGCACCTGGCAACCTTCCAGCGCTAATTCCAAATTGTTTTAACGTTAGAATTATTGATTGCTCCAATTTAGCAATATATTGTTTCACCTGCAAGTTAAATCGCTCCAGATCAATAATCGGATAACCTACAATTTGACCGGGCCCATGATATGTAATGTCGCCACCACGATTAATTTTATAATAGGTGGCATTTATCTTTTTTAAAAATTCATCACTAATTAAAAGATTGTTTTGCTCACCACTTTTTCCTAAAGTATAAACGTGCGGATGCTCACAAAATATCAACTTATTTTCGATGGCTACCTGCTCATTTTCAGGCAAATCTCTGTTTTTTGATTTTATTTGTAAAAAATGGGCAAATATTTCTTCCTGATAATCCCAGGCTTTCTTATAATCGATCAAGCCTAAATCAATATATTGAACATCAATTTTTCCCATCTTAACTAACTTTGCTTTTTACATGTTTTTCTGCCTGATATGAAGATCTTACCAAAGGGCTACTTTCGACAAAACGGAATCCTTTTTCCAATCCTATCTCT
Organism: Bacteroidota bacterium; assembly: GCA_034189025.1. GTDB lineage: Bacteria > Bacteroidota > Bacteroidia > Bacteroidales > UBA12077 > UBA12077. Next base: position 38,887 of record JAXHVS010000055.1, on the reverse strand, counting down.
CTATACCGTTCAAATTTTTCGGGCATAACATATTCCTTAACGGGCAAATGATTTGCCGACGGAGCTAAATATTGCCCAATAGTTAAAACTTCACAGCCCATCCCGATTAAATCGTCCATGGTTTGTAATATCTCTTCTTCCGTTTCGCCCAGTCCGAGCATAATGCCAGATTTCGTCGTAATTCCTTTCGTGGCAATATATTCTATAACCCCCAGGCTTCTTCTGTATTGTGCTTTAGTTCTTATTTGCGGCGTTAATCTTTCAGTTGTTTCTAAATTATGCGAAATAACTTCAGGCCCAGCATCAATAACTTTTTGAATATGCTCTTTTTGTCCGTCAAAATCCGGAATAAGCGTTTCTATAGTTGTTTCTGGATTAACTTCTTTTATTTTTCTAATCGTTGCTGCCCAAAATGCAGCCCCTCCATCGGCCAAATCATCACGATCGACAGAAGTGATAACACAATGTTTTACTTTCATTAAACGAACCGATTCGGCAACTCTATTTGGTTCGTCCCAATCGGGAGGTAAAGGTTTTCCTGTTTTTACACCACAAAACTTACACGATCGAGTACAAATTTCACCTAAAATCATAAAAGTGGCTGTTCCTCTATTCCAACATTCTCCAATATTCGGGCAATTACCACTAGTACAAATGGTATGTAAATCATATTTTTCAACAATATTTTTTACTTTTGAATAAGATTCTCCTTTAGGCATCTGCATTTTCATCCATCGTGGCAATCTTCTTCTATCTTTTCTTTCAGAATCCATAATAACAAAATATTTATCTGCCAAAATTTTATTATTATACAAATTTAAATTATTCTAAATAAAAACAGGTATGATTTATTCCTAAATCAAAAAGAACACAGACAGAATTCTAAAAACCAACACTTTATAATTTAAACAAAGAGATAAAATCAATAACTTGTTCTAAATTAACATTTTGATTTATTTATACATCATTTAATTAACGATTTAATTATATCTTTGTACCGTTTTTTACAAATACAATAAATATTAAAATATTATATGATAAATTTAGAGTTGAGCGAACAGGAGGTTATTCGCAGACAATCATTAGAAGAATTAAGAAAGTTGGGGATTAATCCCTATCCGGCAGAAGAGTTTGAAGTAACCCATACTTCTCAAGATATTCTCTCTAATTATGAAAAATTATCAAAGTATAAATACGCAAAAATTAGGGTAGCAGGAAGAATAATGAGCAGGAGGATAATGGGTAAAGCATCATTTATTGAATTACAAGATAATGATGGAAAAATTCAAATTTATTTTAATCGTGATATTTTATGCCCAAGTACAAATAAAACTTTGTACAATGTAGTATTTAAAAAACATTTAGACATTGGTGATATTATAGGTATTAGAGGAAAAGTCTTTAAAACAAAAGTTGGAGAAATTTCAATACAAGCAAAAAAACTAACTCTTTTAAGCAAATCCATAAAGCCACTACCCGTAGTAAAAGAAAAAGACGGCAAAGTATATGACGCATTTTCCGATGCCGAACAACGTTATCGCCAACGTCATTTGGATTTAATTGTGAATCCTTCAACTAAAGAAGCTTTTGTAAAAAGGACGAAACTTACCAATTCGATGCGTGCGTTTTTAAACAGCAAAGGTTATCTTGAAGTTGAAACGCCTATTTTACAACCTCTTTACGGAGGAGCAGCTGCGCGTCCATTTAAAACATTTCATAACACCTTAGACCAAACTTTATATTTACGTATTGCTAATGAGTTGTATTTAAAACGGTTAATTGTTGGTGGTTTTGATGGTGTTTACGAATTTGCCAAAGATTTTCGTAACGAAGGTATGAGCCGTTTCCACAATCCGGAATTTACCCAAATGGAGCTTTATGTAGCCTATAAGGATTACAACTGGATGATGGATTTGGTGGAAGAGATGGTTGAAAAAATTGCCATCGATATTCATGGAACAACAAAAGTAATTGTTGGCGAAAATGAGATTGATTTCAAACGCCCTTGGAAAAGATATACTATGTTTGAAGCTATTCATGAATTTACGGGTATAAATATTTCGGAAATGAATGAAAAAGAATTGGCTGAAACAGCCAAAAAGCTTGACGTGGAAATTGATGAAACCATGGGTAAGGGGAAACTTATTGATGAAATTTTTGGAGAAAAATGTGAGTCGAAACTTATTCAGCCCACATTTATTACCGATTATCCCATAGAAATGTCACCGCTTGCTAAAAAGCATAGAAGTAAAGAGGGCCTGGTTGAACGATTCGAAGCCATTTGCAATGGAAAAGAAATCTGTAATGCTTATTCGGAGTTGAACGACCCCATTGACCAGCGCAAGCGTTTTGAGCAACAATTAATTTTAGGTAAACGCGGCGATGAAGAAGCAATGGTGTTAGATGAAGATTTCTTAAAAGCCATTGAATACGGTATGCCTCCAACAGCAGGGTTGGGCATTGGAATAGACCGATTATCGATGATAATGACCAATTCACCATCCATTCAGGATGTATTATTTTTTCCTCAAATGCGGCCCGAGAAAAAAGTACTAAAAGATGAACCGGCAAAATATATAGCGATTGGAATCCCGGAAGAATGGGTCCCTGTAGTTCAAAAATCGGGTTATTTAACCGTAGAAAGCATGCGTGATTTAAATCCTGGAGCTTTGCATCAAAAGTTGTGCGGAACCAATAAAAAACACAAAATGGGATTAAAAAATCCCAGTCAGGATGACGTAAAAAAATGGATCGAAAAAATAAACAATTAGCATGAACGAAGAACCCAAAATAGCAATATTAGGCGGGGGCAGCTGGGCAACAGCTATAATTAAAATGCTCTTGGAAAATACCAATCATATTCATTGGTATATGCGGAGCAAAGAAAAAATTGAGTTTATAAAACAACATAAACACAATAACTTTTATTTAAGTGCTGTTTCCATCGACACCCAAAAAATCTCATTTTATAGCAACTTAAGTGATGCTGTGGAAAATGCAGATATTCTGATTTTTGCTATACCATCAGCTTTTCTTAAATCGGCTCTGGAGGGTTTATCTAATGATATTAGTGATAAAACCATTGTTTCTGCTATTAAAGGGATTGTCCCCGACGAAAATTTAATTATTGGCGAATTCTTTAACCAACATTACCAGGTTCCTTTTGAAAATTTTGCTGTTATTTCCGGCCCATGCCATGCAGAAGAAGTAGCTTTTGAACGTTTGTCATATCTTACCATTGCATCACAAAATTTAAAAATTGCGCGCCAGATCGCCAATATATTATCATCACATTATATCAAGACAAGTATTTCAGACGATATTTATGGAATAGAATATTCTGCCGTTTTAAAAAATGTTTTTGCTATTGCGGCGGGAATTTGTCATGGATTAGGCTATGGCGATAATTTTAATGCAGTATTAATTGCCAATGCCATACAAGAAATAAAACGTTTTGTTGATGCCGTACACCCTATTCAACGAGACATTGAAGGTTCTGCCTATTTGGGCGATTTAATGGTTACCGCATATTCTCAATTTAGCAGGAACAGAACCTTTGGAAATATGATTGGAAAAGGCTATTCGGTAAAATCGGCACAGTTGGAAATGAATATGATTGCCGAAGGTTATTATGCTGTAAAATCAATTATTGAGATCAATAAAAAATATTTAGTAAATATGCCCATTACCGAAGCTGTTTATAACATCCTGTATGAAAAGATTTCTCCAGCAATAGAAATAAAATTACTTACTGAAAACTTACGATAAAAATTGTTTTGTTATGGAAAACATTCAAATCGATATAAGCAATATCTTGCCTTTTATTCAGCCAGAAAACTTAAATGCCCACAAAACATTGATTAACAAAAAGGTAGAAATGCTGAATAAAAAGACAGGCAAAGGAAGCGATTTTCTTGGTTGGTTAGACCTCCCAAATGTTATTACCCCAAAAGAATTAAATGATATAAAAAACACCGCTGCTGACTTACAAAAAATATCAGATATTATTGTAGTTATAGGCATTGGAGGTTCTTATCTTGGAGCAAGGGCAGTTATTGAAGCTCTTTCACCACATTTTAAGAAAAAAACCAATGCACCAGAAATTATTTTTGCCGGATATAACTTATCTGAAGACTACCATCATGAGTTAACAGAATATTTAAAAGATAAATCTTTTTCAATTATCGTTATTTCTAAATCAGGAACAACTACTGAGCCAGCCATTGCTTTCAGAATTTTAAGAAAAGAACTAGAAGAAAAAGTTGGAAAAACTGCATCAAAACAAAGAATTGTTGCCATAACCGATGCTAAAAAAGGAGCCTTAAGAAAATTAGCAACACAAGAAAATTATAAAACCTTTACGATTGCCGATGACATAGGTGGAAGGTATTCGGTATTAACTTCTGTAGGCCTTTTACCTATTGCTTCTGCAGGATTTAATATTGATGAACTTATTAATGGAGCTAAAAAAATGCTTGAGGTAAGCAATTCGGAATCTTTTGATAAAAATCCGGTGTATCAATATGCTGCAATTCGTCATTTACTTTACCAAGAAGGAAAAAATATTGAGATCATTGCAAATTATGATTCACGCTTAAATTTTATTGCCGAATGGTGGAAACAATTATTTGGCGAAAGCGAAGGAAAAGAGCATAAAGGTATTTTTCCTGCCAGCGTAAGTTTTACAACTGATTTGCATTCATTAGGACAATACATTCAGGAAGGACGAAGAAATATTTTTGAAACTATTCTATCGATTGAAAAAAATAACTTTAAATTAGAAATTCCTTCAGATAAAGATAATTTTGACAAACTAAATTATCTTGCCGGGAAACCTATAGATTTTGTAAATAAAATGGCGGAAAAGGGAACAATGTTGGCTCACGTAGATGGGGAAGTACCAAATGTAAGCATAGCAATACCCAAACTTAACGAATTTTCTATAGGGCAATTATTATACTTTTTTGAAAAATCATGTGCTGTTAGTGGTTATTTGTTGGAAATCAACCCATTTGATCAGCCAGGAGTAGAGGCTTATAAGAAAAACATGTTTGCATTGCTTGGCAAACCAGGTTTTGAAAAAGAAACAGAAAAATTGAGGCAACGAATTAAGAAGCATTAATAAGGTTAGTTTTTTATCTCAACATTAATTTTCGATAACTTCTCATTAATTAAAAGCATCTTATTCATATTTTTAAATGAGAAAAAATCTTGCTCCTCATTAAGGAAATAATATATTGTTAGTGTATTTTTTAAAACTTTCTGGCTTTGCTTAAGATTATTTTGTTCTAATAGAATATCGCCATGTTCGCTTAATAACTCGGCTAATGTTGAAAGTTGTTCAAATGTTAAATTCTTCTTTTGTTTCAGGGCATCAATAAAAAAATCTTCTGATACTGAGTATATAAATTCAGAATCCAAATGGAAATATTCTAAAAGCGTTTTATCAATTTTTTCCAATGCTTCGCGAAATCGGCCTTTCTTTTTTAATTCAATCAATAATGAAAGTACTTCCGAAACTTCATCAATAAGTTTTAAAACATCGCTATTATCCACAAATTATATAGGTTTATTAATTTCTTTGAACAGGCAAGATATATGATAGCAATGTAAATTTATAAATCTTATAGGATAAAATCGAATTTATTGGCTATTTTTTTGATAAAAAATCAATCGCGTTTTATGAACAAAAAAAGATTACAGATTAAGGATTATAATTTTTCATTTCAAAATGTGTATTTTTACGCGCAACTAAAAAAATGAATTATGACTGCAAACTCTTTGGAAGTTTTAGATAAAATTCATCTCAATTTTAGCCAGGGTGGATTATTGTTTATGAATATTACACTTGCATTTATTATGTTTGGTGTAGCACTTGAGATTGACTTTAAAAGTTTTAAAACAATAATAAAAAAACCTAAATCATTGATTATTGGAGTTATATCTCAATTTTTTCTATTACCATTTATTACATTTATATTTATTTTAATTATAGAGCCTACGCCTGCTGTTGCATTAGGGATGATATTAGTATCAGCTTGCCCGGGAGGAAATATTTCTAATTTCATTTCTTCCATAGCTAAAGCAAATATAGCTTTATCGGTTAGCATGACAGCTGTTGCTACTTTAGGAGCAATATTTATGACTCCTGCCAATTTTGCTTTTTGGGGCAGTTTATATGCTAAATCTCATCCATTGTTAAGGCCCATTGAAATTGATCCGTTTCAAATATTCCAAACAGTTTTTATCATTTTAGGGATTCCATTAATCGTAGGTATGCTATTTGCAAAAAAATTTCCCGAATTAACCAATAAAATTAAAAAGCCCATTAAAATACTTTCTTTATTAATTTTTGCAGGGTATGTAGTAGCTGCTTTATCTAATAACTTTAATTATTTTATAAAATATATTCATCTCATTGCTTTAATTGTTTTTATTCATAATGCACTAGCATTGCTAACCGGGTTTACGTTTAGTACCATTCTGAAAATTCCAAGGAGAGATCGACGTTCAATATCCATAGAAACAGGAATTCAAAATTCAGGATTAGGTTTAGTATTAATTTTTAATCCCAAACTTTTCCCACCCGAATTAGAATTAGGAGGCATGGCATTTATTGCAGCTTGGTGGGGAATATGGCATATTGTTGCAGGGATAGGAATAGCCTCCATTTGGGCTAGAAAAAAAATTGATGATTAGAAAAACTTTCTTATGGCAATAAGCAGAGATACTATTGAACAAAGACATTGGGGTTATACATTACTAAGGGTTTATGTAAATTTTGTTACTAAAACCTATTTCAGGACAACGGTTCATAATCTACACAATATTCCTGAAAATGATATTATTATTTTTGCTCCTAACCATCAGAATGCATTGATGGATGCTTTAGCTATTTTAGCTACGGTTAAAACAGAACCGGTATTTTTAGCCAGAGCCGACATTTTTAAAAAAAAATCCATCGCAAAAATTCTAACGTTTCTTAAAATCCTTCCGATTTATCGAATTAGAGATGGAAAAGAAAGCCTAAAAAATAATGATCAAATATTTCAAAAAACCATTGATGTTTTAAAAAATAAAAACGGACTTGTTATCCTGCCCGAAGGAAATCATGCCGGACTTAGGAAATTGCGTACGCTAAAAAAGGGAATATCCAGAATTACTTTTGAAGCTGAAGAAGCGAATGATTTTTCCTTACATATTAAAATTGTTCCTGTGGGCTTAGACTGGACTCATTATTCCAATTTCCGGAGCAGATTATTTATAAATTTTGGAAAACCAATCCCCGTTTCAGAATATTATGAAGAATATAAGAAAAATCCTCCCAGAGGATTAAATCTTCTTCGAGAAAGAATTGCCCAGGAATTAAAAAAATATATGATCCATATTGAAAGTGATAAATATTATGAGATGTTTAATCAATTAAGATATTTATACCTCCCACATATGATTGAAAAAATGGGGTTTAAAAATAACGAACAACCAAATAACTTCTATGCTCAGAAAAAAATTATTAACGATTTAAATCAATTTACCGAGAAAAACCCCACAGAAGCTAAATCCCTAAATACTATAACGTTAAAATATGTACATTTATTAAAAAAATTAAATTTCCGACATTGGGTAATACAAAAAGGAAATTTTTCTGCTCTTGGATTACTAGGACAATTACTTTTGGCTATATTGCTACTACCCTTATATCTTTATGGAGGAGTACTTAATTACTTACCCTATAAAATTCCGGTTTGGATAACAAAAAAAATTAAGGATCCTCAATTCATCAGTTCTTTCAGGACAGTTATTGCATTAATTTCATTTCCAGTTTATTATATTATTATGGCTATTATTGGAACAAATATCTTTAATTCAGGATGGATTACTTTAGGGTATATCATTACCTTACCTTTTACCGGTTTATTTGCATTTCACTATTATATAGGAATAAAAAAATGGTTTGCTAAAATTAGATTAAAATTTATGCAATGGTTTAAAAATAAGCATTTGCTGGAAATAAAGAAATTATACACTCAGATTACAAATGAGATGGACAAAATAACAGAAACAAGTGAATAAATAATTTTTTTTACCGATAAGAATAGGCTGTTCCGTATAAAATAGTAAAAGGAATTTCACCAAAAGCTACATGTACTTTTTTATCTGTAACTAAAACCATTTCGGCATTAACTAAGGCAGCTTTTCTTCTTAAAATAATAATTGCTGTTCGTTCAAGGGTTTTGGCTGTAGAATAACTTCGGTCGCTCCCCTCGGCTTTGGCTTCAAGCTTAGCTACCTCAACCATACCATCAACATCATCAGGATTATAAGTGACTTTAACTTTACGATAATCATTAATGTTCCTAACCGTTTGTGGTTCTTCGTTTATAATCTCTGTTTTTCCTGATTTATATTCAATTTTATATACCAACCGTTGATCCATTTGATTTACTTTTGCATCGCCCGGCAAGGAGTAATAAAGATTATTCTGATAAATTTTTTTAACATCAACCTTCAAAACCGTTTTATCATGCAAATAAACAACATCTGTTTTTAATTCATCAGATTTACTCTCATTCATTGATATTTCTTCGTCATTCTCCTGATTTATTTTTGTAGTATCAGGTTTATCGGGTAAGATTACCTGTGCATTTAAAAATGTATAACAAAATATAAATGCCAGCACCAAAACAAAACTTCTCATATCAATTAAATTTAATTGGATAATAACATCAAATACAAAAATACTTTATTTATTAGGAATTATCCAAAATCATACCAAATAAAAAACTGCCTCAACTATAGAGACAGTTTTCTATCATAAAAAAATAATTAATTATTTCAAATTATTCTTTTTAATAAAATCATTCACTGCTTGAGATAAATTGGGTTGACCAATTTCCTGAAGGTCATAACCTACTTTTACCGTTGGCTTATTAATTTTCACTATTCGCGTTAAGTCAATCGGAGTAGCAATAACTACAGCATCACATGGTGTTTTATCAATAGTTGCTTCCAGGTCTTTAACTTGTTGGTCGCCATATCCCATAGCTGGTAATAAAGTACCAATATTAGGATAAATTTTAAACGTATCGGCTAATTTTCCAACAGCAAATTCTCTTGGGTTAACCAACTCAGCAGCACCACATTTGTTAGCAGCAACAGTACCGGCACCAATTTTCATCTCACCGTGGGTTAATGTTGGGCCATCTTCTATCACTAATACTTTTTTACCTCTAATTAATTCGGGTTTGTCAATGGTAAGTGGTGAAGCTCCATCAACAACAACAGCGTTAGGATTAACTTTAGCAATATTGTCTCTAACAATTTGGATTGCCTGAGCATCAGCTGAGTCCATTTTATTAATCACCACATAATCGGCAATACGCAAAGTAGTTTCACCGGGATAGTAAGATAGTTCGTGTCCAGGACGGTGTGGATCGACAACTGTTACCATTAAATCGGGTTTATAAAATGGGAAATCATTATTCCCACCATCCCAAAGAATTACATCACAGCCATCAGGGTCATTTTCTGCTTCTCTTAAAATCGCTTCATAATCAACCCCTGCATAAATCACATTACCGCGTTGTACATGAGGTTCATACTCTTCCATTTCTTCGATAGTACATTTATGTTTTGCTAAATCTTCAATGGTTGCAAAACGCTGAACTTTTTGTGCAACCAAATCACCATAGGGCATGGGGTGACGAATAGCAACGACTTTAAGTCCCTGCTCCATTAATAGTTCAATAATACGACGCGATGTTTGCGATTTACCACAACCTGTACGTATAGCACCAACAGCAATAACAGGCTTAGTACTTTCAACCATTGTTTTCCCTGGGCCTAATAATACAAAGTTAGCTCCGGCAGCATTTACCAAGGCTCCAATATTCATTACAACCTGATATGGAACATCGCTGTATGAAAATACACAATCTTCAACATCTAACTCTTTGATAAGCTTTTCTAAGTCATCCTGTGCATAAATTGGAATTCCATCAGGATATAATCTTCCGGCTAACTCTGCAGGATACTTACGTCCATCAATATCCGGAATCTGAGCTGCTGTAAAAGCAACTACATTATAATCATCATTATCTCTGTAATAAGTGTTAAAGTTATGGAAATCTCTTCCAGCGGCTCCGATTATTAATACATTTTTCTTTGCCATAAATCCTCCTTTATGTTTTAATTAATATTTTTAAAAAATTGCTCAACAAAGTTAATTCTTAAACCGAAAAATCATAATTTTCAACAGATAAAGTTATTTCCCGCTGAATACTCAAGTCTTGAACAAATAGATTTTTCCGTGATTTTTTAGGGATTACAAAATAAAATTGCAGAAATATGTTAAGAAACATATACAAAAACAAAAAAAAGATTGAAGGTTTGAACAATTTGCTAAAAACAAACTTTAATTTAGTAAAGATTAGATTATACATCGTTAAATATTACTTCTAATGAATTTTTTAGCACATATATATCTTTCAGGAGAAGATGAACAAATAAAGATTGGTAACTTTATGGGTGATTATATCAAAGGAAAAGCTTTTCATATTTACCCTGATAAAATTAAAGAAGGAATCTTATTACATCGATATATTGACTCTTTTACCGATGTTAACAAAAATACCAGTGAAGCAAAACAACTATTTGCACCTAAATACAGAAAATATTCTGGAATTATAATTGATATTATCTATGATCATTTTCTGGCTTCAAACTGGGAGCAGTTTTCTACTACTCATTTAATTGATTTTATTGATTCTTTTCACAAACTATTGTACAAATACCAAGAGATGATGCCATCTGAAGTACAAGAAATGTTTCCCAATTTAATTAGAAATGAACGATTATATTCGTACCGAAAAATTGAAGGCATAAAAGATGTATTTAGCACTATGGCTAAATATACTTCATTACCAGATCATGCTGAATTTGCAATAACTACTCTTCAAGAAAATTATGGATATTTAAAAAATCTATTTTTTAAATTTTTTAAGGAAATTATTTATTATATCGAAACGGTCCACAACATTGATTTAACAAGCAATTAAGTGTTATCCAAATTGAGCGATTATTCCCTTTGGCCATGAGCTAAAGGTTCTCGCTCACAACGAAGAAATAGTAAAGTTTTCACTTCACTCATTCAGTGAAAATATACAATTTCTATGTCGGGGTTAAGCCTAAGTAAAGCGCTATTTCGTTTTACTCATATCGCTCAATTTAGGTGTTACTTAACAATTATTTCATTTTGATTTTTCCAATTATTTTTATTAATTTGTAGCATCTAACTAACTAACACTGCCATTTTTTTGGTATGCCCCCTTTTATTTTAGGGATTTATTTAACGACCACTTTGGATGTAAGTTAAATATTATATTAAAAATAAGTTTGCCACTTATTCATAGAGTTGTTGTGATTACAAATTAAAAAAGAGGAAAGTTATGGTGGATAGAATAAATGACGAAAAAGTAAAAATCAGCCCAAAAGCGAACCGAATATTAAACCAACTTTTAGAAGAAAATCCCCGATTAAAACAAATACTATTGCTTCCTGAACAAGAAACGATAAAGGAATTAAAAAAATGGACCGAAGAAGAATTAAAACAAAATAGCTTAGCTTATAAATATTATAAAGGAGAAATAAGAGGTAGAAAGCCCTTCGAAAAATTAAAGTGGAAAGATTTCGCTGCAATCCGAATATTAGATTATATCCATAATGCGAACTTTGAATACGAAGATATAAATTTAAGAGGGAAAAAAGATATTAGTAATCCATTCCATATTTTATGGTTAGCAGCTAATCACGGAACTGGTGGTGGTAAATATTTATTTTTTCTTGATATGCTGGAGCTTTTCCGCCAGTTTAATGGAAAAAACAAATTAAACAAACCTAATATTGACAAAGTACACGAATGGATGGATAGACATCCTTCCGGGCTTGATCCTGAAATTATTAAAGCCAGAAAAGAAAACAAACAACGCATTCTAAAAATTATTTTGGAGATGATTGATTCCGGAGAAATGAAATCGAGCAGGTTTTCTTTCTATTCTGGAATGACCTATGAACAAAAAATGGAAAAAATGAACGAGTGGTGGAACTCAAAACTTTTCCATTTAAAATTTGCCATACGTAAACCCGATTTGTTGAATAAAATGCTTGACTACTCCCTCGACCCTGATACAATGCAAACGCTCTATGCTGCCCAAGAAACAGGGATTCCATTTTTTGTTAATCCTTATTACTTATCATTACTTGACACAAAAGACCGTACCAATGCTGACCTAGCTATTAGAGATTATATTATTTACAGCCAGGAGCTCATTGATGAGTTTGGACATATTGTTGCTTGGGAGAAAGAAGACATTGTTGAACCAGGTAAACCAAACGCTGCAGGATGGTTATTACCTTCCGATCATAACATACACAGACGCTACCCTGAAGTAGCCATATTAATACCAGATTCGATGGGAAGAGCTTGTGGTGGTTTATGTACTTCATGCCAACGAATGTATGATTTCCAAAGAGGAAACCTAAATTTTAACTTAGATAAATTGAAACCAACCGAGGCCTGGCCCAAAAAACTTATACGGCTATTAAAATATTTTGAAGAAGATACACAACTCAGAGATATTCTTATTACAGGAGGCGATGCTTTAATGAGCTCAGACAAATCGCTAAAAAAAATTCTTGATGCGGTTTATGATATGGCTCTTAATAAAAAGAAAAACAATAAATATTTAAAAGAAGGTGAAAAGCATGCAGAAATTTTACGCGTAAGATTAGGAACAAGACTCCCGGTTTACCTTCCACAAAGAATTACTGACGAGTTAGCTGAGATTCTTGCTGAGTTTAAGCAAAAAGCGTCACAAATAGGGATTAAACAATTTGTTATTCAAACTCACTTTGAGTCTGCAATGGAAATTACTCCCGACACGGTAGAAGGATTAAAAAAACTTATTTTGGCCGGATGGACCATAACGAATCAAATGGTATTTACTACTGCAGCGTCAAGACGTGGGCATACTGCGAAATTAAGAAAAGTACTTAATGATGTGGGGGTTTTAACCTATTATACCTTCTCTGTAAAAGGATACATGGAAAATTACCACAATTTTGCAACCAATGCAAGAGCGGTTCAGGAGCAGCTCGAAGAAAAACGGTTAGGCATTGTTCCTAAAGAATACAATGAGCTTATTCATACATTCTCCGAAAATGCCGAAAATATGATCGACAATATAAATTCTCTTCGAGAGAAAGCAAATATTCCGTTTCTTGCAACCGACAGAAATGTACTAAATCTGCCGGGTGTAGGTAAAAGTCTAACTTTCAGAACTATTGGCATTACAAGACGAGGAAGAAGAATTCTTGAATTTGACCATGATGCCAATAGAAGGCATAGTCCTATTATTGATAAAATGGGGAAAGTTGTTATTGTAGAATCGAAACCCATTGGAGAGTATTTAAACCAAATTGAAGAAATGGGCGAAGATATTAATGAATATCAAAACCTTTGGGGATATTCAATTGGAGAAACAGAAGAAAGAATGCCTATATATATCTATCCTGATTACGATTTTAAAATTACAGAAGAATTTACAAACCTTGAATTACAAGAAGAATAATAAGGAATAGGGCAAAAGTAACTTTGCCCTGTTCAACCTAACATTTCTAGACGGCTAGCATCAAATCGTAAAAAGATAAATAATAGAATTGTAAACGCCCAAAGGGAAGATCCTCCATAACTAAAAAATGGGAGAGGAATACCAATTACAGGAACCAGTCCAATAGTCATTCCAATATTTACAGCTATATGAAAAAACAATATTGAAATCACACCATACCCATAAATGCGGCTAAAGCTCGATCGTTGCCGCTCGGCAAGATAAATCAATCTTAATAATAAGATTACAAATAATGTAACAATAGTAAAAGTCCCTAAAAACCCCCATTCTTCACCAATAGTACAAAAAATAAAATCTGTACTTTGTTCAGGAACAAAATCATATTTGGTTTGTGTTCCGCGTAAAAATCCTTTACCAGAAAACCCTCCTGACCCAATGGCAATTTTCGATTGATTAACATTGTACTCTACCCCAAAAGGGTCTGATTCTAAACCCAATACAACATTAATCCTTTTTTGTTGATGTGGTTCCAGAAAATTATCAAAAACATAATCAACCGAATAGGTAAAAAGAATAGATCCAAAAAGAAATATTAATAATATAATTACATGATTAATTCTATATCTTAAAGCTAAGATAATATAAACCAGTGAAGAAAACCCTAATGCAATAAAAATTATATAATAGTACGATAGTCCAATTTCAAAAATATAATTTGCTCCAAAAGTGATTAAAACCGATAAAATTAAGATAAACAAAGCAGCACCAGTATGTTTCAAATTTCGATGAATAAATGAAAAAATAACAAATAACAACCCAATAGACAGTAATATTATGGTTAACTTCTCTAAAATTAATGCCAACACAAACAATATTACCATAAATACACCAAGTAAAAGAATTTCTGTGGATAATCCTTCGCGAAACAATACCAAAATAAAAACAAAGTAAACCAGCGCAGATCCTGTATCATTTTGGATAAATGTTAAAAGAGCAGGAATAAGAATAAAAGCTGCCAATCTCCAGTATGATTTAAACGTATTAATTTGTACATTATAAGCACTTAAATATCTGGCAATAGCAAGTGCTGTTGCAATCTTAGCAAATTCAGAAGGTTGAATCCTAAAGGATCCTAATTGAAACCAAGATCGTGCTGCATTTACCTCCACTCCAAAAAACAGCACTAAAATCAACAATAAAATCATTAAACCATAAATGGCATACGCAAAATAAGAATAGAAATTAATATCAACTATAAATACTAAAAAAGCAATAACAATAGCTGCGCATATCCATATCATTTGTTTCCCATAGCGCATAGAGAAATCAAAAATACTTTGATGTTCCTCATTATATACTGCTGCATATATATTTATCCATCCTAAGAAAACAAGCAGCAGATACAAAGCTACTGTTAACCAATCGATACTAGACCATATATTAATCCTTCTCCTCATCGGTTTTATTTATCAAATTTGCATCTAAAATATATTGTTCCCACCAGGGTATAGAAATTGAATCATTCAAATACTTTTCGATCATCAATCTAGCTGTAGGTGCAGCCCATGTACTCCCAAAACCTCCATTTTCGATATAAACCGCAATGGCAATTTGTGGATCATGTTTAGGGGCAAAAGCTATAAAGATGGAATGATCTTCACCATGTGGATTTTCAGCTGTACCTGTTTTACCACATACAACAATATCTTCAAGATGTGCACTACGTGCGGTACTTCCACTTCCAGGCTCTCCGTTAACCGCCAAGTCCATCCCGTCGATAACAATTTCAAAGTAAGTAGAATCAATAAGCGTATGGTGTTTTTGTTTAAATCTTGTATCTATTGTATAGCCACCTTCTATTTCTTTAACAATATGTGGTGTAATATAGTATCCTCTATTTGCAATAGCTGCAGTCATATTAGCCATTTGTAAAGGAGTAATACCCAATTCCCCCTGTCCAATAGCCAATGAAAGCACTGTTAAAGAACTCCAGCTATTTTCGCCGTAAATACGGCTATATAATTCTTTGGAGGGGACAATTCCTTTTAACTCATTGGTAAAATCAGTGTTTAATTTTTGTCCAAAACCAAATGACATGATATAATCCTGCCATTGATCAAACGATTCATGGATAGAACTATATTTTTTATTATCAAGAATACTTCTAAAAACATTACAATAGTATGTATTACATGAAACTTGGATGGATTGTTTAAGATCAGTAGGAGATTTATGAAAATGACATCCAACGCGTATATTTCGAGCATAATAAGCTCCATTACATTCATATTTAGTGGAAGGGAAAAGTACTTTTTCCTGTAACCCAATTAAGGCATTGATAACTTTAAATGTGGAACCGGGTGGGTACTGAGCCATTAACGCACGATTAAATAAGGGATTAAGGGAGTCAGTCATTAAATTAATATAATTCTCTGTCCGTTTACGCCCAATAAGAAGATCGGGATCGTAAGTAGGAGTAGAAACCAGCGCTAAAATTTCACCTGTCGCAGGCTCTATAGCAACAATACTTCCAATTTTATTTTTCATTAATTTTTCTCCATAGCTCTGTAAGTCAGCATCAATGGTTGAGATGATATTAGCTCCCACTTCGGCTTTTTTATCAAGTTTTCCTTCGGCATAAGGTCCCTTTATCCGATTATGTACATCAACTAAAAAAACTTTTACCCCTTTTTGTCCGCGAATATACTCTTCATAAGATTGTTCAATCCCACTAATTCCGATATAATCTCCCGATTTATAGTAAGGGTTCTGTTCAATAATTTTATCGTTTACTTCTCCGACATAGCCTAAAACATGGGCAGCAATATCGGAAGGATACCTCCGTAAGGTACGTGCTTGAACAAAAAATCCTGGAAATTTGTAAAGTTTTTCTTGTAAATGAGCATACGTTTTAGAAGACACTTGTTTTAAAAAAATCGATGGCTTATACCTTGAATACTCTTTTGCTTTATTTATTGATTCTTTTACATATGCTTTATCAATATCCAGTATTTGACAAAATTCTGTTGTATCAAATGGTTTTAATTGTAATGGATTAACCATTAAATCGTAAGCTGCTTCATTATATACTAATAATTTACCTTTTCGGTCATAAATTAATCCGCGAGCAGGATACTGCGTTACATATCTTATCACATTATTACTT
This sequence comes from Bacteroidota bacterium, assembly GCA_034189025.1. Classification (GTDB taxonomy): domain Bacteria; phylum Bacteroidota; class Bacteroidia; order Bacteroidales; family UBA12077; genus UBA12077. Next base: position 22,093 of record JAXHVS010000055.1, on the reverse strand, counting down.
GCCGACAATTTATAAGTTGGATCTACAACTTGAAGTATAAAAAGTTTAATGATATAAACTAATCCAACAACAACTATCAGGATTCCAATAATATATTTTCTTACGGTAAATGTATCCACAAATCAGCTACTTTAGAATCTTTTTGTATCCTTTCGGTAAAAATATTGTCCGATTAAAATCAGTATAATAGAAAAAGATGAACTTAATATTACTCTGAGCAATGTTGCAAAAAAATCAGAAAACCTAAAAACTTCTATATAAAATAAAAATAAGTGATGGGCAAAAACCAAAATTGCCGAATATTTTAAAAACCAGGTTCCTCCATAATATTTTAATTGAGGATAAGTTTCCGATTCATATCCATCGCGAGGGGCAATAATTTTTAAAACAGCCGGCCGTAAAAAAGCCATAAAAACAGTTGCTGAACTGTGCATCCCTAATGTATTAGAAAACAAATCGATGGTAATTCCTAATAAAAATGCGATTACAAGCAACAACCATTTAGGAGTCTCAAAAGGTAATGTAAGAATAAAAACTACATAAATATACGGATTAATATAACCACTAAATTGTATATTATTTAAAACAAATACTTGTAATAATACAAGTAAAATAAAATTTATCAAATATCGTGGAACCGTCTTAATCATTGTTTTTTATTGCTTGTTGTTCTATTTCCAGTTTCTCTGTTTGTGTAAGATTTCCAATAATATTTACATAATTTAACTGCTTAAAATCAGTTGATAATTTTACATAAATCGTATAAAAACTACCCCCTTTTTCTTCAAAGTTATCAATATATCCTATTAAAATTCCTTCGGGATAAATGGATGAAAAACCACTTGTAATAATTGAATCACCAACCTGAACATCAGCATGTAATGGAATTTCATTTAAGATTGCCGTATGGTAATCTTTTCCATCCCAGCTCAACGAACCAAAGTAACCATTCTTTTTAACCTTGGCACTTATTTTAAAATCAAGATTTAAAAGTGAAATAACTGTAGCATAATTTTGAGAAACCCCTTTTACTACACCAACAATACTTCCATCAGAAACTACAGCCATTTCTGGTTTAATCCCCTGTTTCTTCCCTTTATTTAAAGTAATAAAATTATGCTTTTTATTAACCGAATTATTTACAACTTTTGCCGGAGTATAAAAATATCTTTGATTATAAACAGTATCGTTTACATTTCGAAAAAACAACTCCTCCGAACGATAGGTTGACTCAATGATATTTAATAATCGATTATTTTCTTCAACTAATTGTTGATTGATTTCTACTAATGAAACATATTCTTTTAAATCAGCCAATTTTTGATGGTATCTGCCAGAAAGTTCTCGAGTAAAATTAACCATTCGAGAACGTTGATAATAATTATTATTGACCAGTAAAGAGATAGAAAATATTTCGATAAGAATGAACAATAGTAAGAAGTGAATTCTTAATAAAAAATTTAATAAACTTTTCATCTGTTTATAATTTTTATTTTAGAGGTCAGATGGAGCTCGCCATGACAAATTAAATTCTCGCCTCACTCGTTTTATAGTTTTATTATAATCATGCGAGTGTGTGTCAAAATCTTTGTCATGGCTCGGTTCATATAATTTTCATCTTATCTTATTTTCAATTCTATCTCATCAGGAACGAGAATTTCTCTGCATTCTTAAGAGCTATGCCAGTTCCTCTTGCAACAGCATGAAGAGGATCTTCGGATACATGAAACTGAATGCCAATTTTATCAGTTAATCGTTTATCTAATCCTCGCATTAAAGCTCCACCACCAGCTAAATATATACCATCACTAACAACGTCGGCATAAAGCTCAGGTGGTGTTTGCTCTAATACACTTAATATTGCTGTTTCAACTTTTGAAATTGATTTATCTAAACAATGGGCTATTTCCTGATATGATATTGGTATTTCAACGGGCATAGCTGTCATTAAATTAGGGCCTCGTACCACATAATCTTCTGGTGGATTTTCCAATTCGGGCAAACAAGAACCTACATTAATTTTAATTTCCTCAGCTGTTCTTTCTCCAATTTTTATATTATGTTGATGTCGCATGTATGCCTGAATATCAGCTGTAAAAGCATCTCCCGCAATACGTATTGATTTATTACAAACAATACCTCCTAAAGCAATAACAGCAACTTCTGTTGTACCTCCTCCAATATCAACAACCATGCTTCCTTTGGGCTCCTCTACATCAATTCCCATACCTATTGCGGCAGCCATCGGTTCATATATCATAAACACATCTCTTCCGCCGGCATGTTCAGAGGAATCTCGAACAGCACGCATCTCAACTTCTGTACTTCCGGAAGGAATACAAACAACCATTCGCAATGAAGGGGCAAACATTTGCGGTTTTCGATTAATCATCTTAATCATACCACGAATCATTTGTTCTGCTGCATTAAAGTCGGCAATAACACCATCTCTTAAAGGCCTGATCGTGCGAATATTTATGTGTGTTTTTCCATGCATCTGCCGTGCTTTTTTCCCAATAGCCACAAGTTTGCCGGTGCTTTGTTCTACAGCTACTATTGATGGCTCATCCACTACGATCTTATCGTTATGAATAATAATGGTATTAGCTGTGCCTAAATCTATAGCTAATTCCTGAGTAAAAAATGAAAACAATCCCATTATATGTTATCTCTTTTAAAAATGTAAATAAATTATTTTAATGTTTAAAATGTCTTGTACCAGTAAAAACCATACTTAAATTATGCTTATTACAAAAATTAATAGATTCCTGATCCCGCACTGATCCTCCCGGTTGTATTACAGAGGTAATTCCTGCTGAATGGGCTATTTCTACCGAATCAGCAAACGGAAAAAAAGCATCAGACGCCATTACAGCTCCGTTTAAATCAAATTTAAAATTTTCTGCTTTTTCTATGGCTTGTTTTAAGGCATCAACTCGTGATGTCTGCCCTACTCCACTCGCACATAACTGCTTGTTTTTTGCCAAAACAATGGTGTTAGATTTTGAATGCTTTACCACCTTATTTGCAAAAAGCAAATCTTCAACTTCTTTTTCTGATGGTGATTTTTTTGTTACCAAATCTAAATCATTCTTATGTTCAATCTTCAAATCCTTATCTTGTAAAAGAGCACCATTTAACATAGACCGAAATTGAACTTTTGGTAAAATATTTGATTTTTGTATTAAGATGATCCTGTTTTTCTTTTGTTTTAAAGTTTCTAGTGCATCTTTATGATATGAAGGAGCTATAATTACCTCAAAAAATATTTTATTTATTTCTTCGGCTGTTGTCTTATCAACCTCTGTGTTGGTTATTAAAATCCCTCCAAATGCTGAAACAGGATCTCCAGCCAATGCATCTTTCCATGCATCACGTAAATTATTCCTGGAAGCTATGCCACAGGCATTATTATGTTTTAATATCGCAAATGTTGTTTCTTCAAATTCACTCATTAGCTGAACAGCTGCTTCAATATCTAATAGATTATTATAAGAAATCTGTTTACCATGTAACTGCTCAAATATTTCGTCTAAATTTCCAAAGAAAAAACCTTTTTGGTGAGGATTTTCTCCATATCTTAATTCACTAAACGAAGTAATACTTTGTTTAAAAGCCGGCGAATTAAAGTCTTGATTAAAATAATTAAAAATTGCTGTATCGTAATGAGAAGAAACATTAAACGCTTGTAATGCAAATGCTTTTCTTTCGCGAATTGTTGATTCTCCATTACTCTTTTCCAATAATGAAAGTAAATGCTGATACTGATTTTTTGAAGGAACAATCAATGTATCTTTAAAATTTTTTGCGGTAGCACGAATTAGCGCAATACCCCCGATATCAATTTTTTCAATTATCTCCTGTTCAGATGCACCAGATGTTACGGTTTGCTCAAATGGATATAAATTAACAATTACTAAATCAATGGTTGGTATATTGTATTCATCCAATTCTTTTTTATCGAGAGTATTATCTCTACGGGCAAGAATTCCACCAAAAACTTTAGGATGCAGCGTTTTTACACGTCCTCCCAGAATAGATGGATACTCTGTTAAACTTTCTACAGGAGTAACAGGAACACCTAATTTCTCAATAAATTTTTGGGTTCCTCCTGTAGAATATATCGTAACGTTCAGTTCATTAAGCTTTTGGATAATCGGTTCTAAATCAGATTTATCGTAGACAGAAATAAGTGCCGATTTTATTCGCTTTAAATCATTCATTTACACACAATTATTAAATTGTCACAAAAATAGTTAAAAATTCTCGATATTCTTTAACTTTACAAACCTAAAATTGGTAAATCTTTGGCGATTATTATGCACGATTGAATTACCGGATTAATTGTTCGAAAATATAATTAATCGTGTAAAAAAAAAATTTGGATATGTATATTTGTTAAAATCTTTTTAAAACGATTATTTTAATAACGGATGCTCTATTTATTACTCATAAAAGAAAGTTTTCTTTTTGCATTCAACGCACTAAAAGTTAACCGATTAAGAACCCTTCTAACTCTTTTAGGAATAACCATTGGCATTTTTGCCATCATTTCTGTTTTTACGGTTGTTGATTCTTTAGAAAATAATATCAAAACCAGTTTATCCTCTTTGGGTGATGATATTGTTTATGTGCAGAAATGGCCATGGGCACCTGAACCAGGAGAAGAATATGCCTGGTGGGAATACTTAAATCGCCCGCTACCCTCTTTAAAAGAATATGAGCTTATAAAAAAGCGTTCGGACAAAGCAGAATATGTTAACTTTGCTATTTCTACCATGCGTAAAGTAAAATATAAAAATCTTACAGCAACGGATGTTATCATTTGGGCTAATACCCACGAATTTGAAAAAATCAGAACTTTTGAATTAGAAAACGGTCGATATTTTACGCCTTTCGAATCAGCAATCGGAAAAAACATATGCTTAATTGGAGATCAAATCTCAAATGACCTTTTTAAAGGAATTGACCCGGTAGGAAAAGAAATAAAAATTCAGGGACGAAAAATTACTATTGTAGGAAAAATTAAAAAAGAAGGAAAAGATATTTTAAATACCGGCGGAAGTCTTGATGAAATGATTGTTTTGCCCGTAAATTTTGCAAGAACATTAATTGATATCAAAAGCGATAATGCTAATCCAATGATAATGGTTAAAGCAAAGGAGGGAGTCAAAATCGCTGAATTCAAAGACGAGCTAAGAAGTATCTTGCGCTCAGCACGAACATTGCATCCACAGGAAAAAGATAATTTTGCCTTAAACCAATCAAGCATATTAGATAGTGCTATGAAAAGTATTTTTGTCGTAATAAACCTTGCCGGATGGTTAATTGGTGGGTTCTCGATTTTAGTAGGTGGATTTGGAATTGCAAACATCATGTTTGTTTCGGTAAAAGAAAGAACCAACTTAATTGGGATACAAAAAGCCCTGGGAGCAAAACGATTTTTTATAATGTTTCAATTTTTGTTCGAGTCGGTTTTGCTATCAATGGTAGGTGGAATTATAGGGCTTATTTTTAATTTTTTAGGTAGCTTGTTTGTCAATACACAAACGGAATTTACTATTACGCTTACTTTTGGAAATATCTTTTTAGGATTAACAATCTCAATTGTAATTGGTATTATTTCAGGATTTGCTCCTGCAAGATCAGCTGCCCGTTTAAATCCAGTTGAAGCAATAAATACTGCTTTTTAATAAAAATTTAAGATGCAAATACCTTAAATTTTCTTATGATTGATTATATTTATGCCTGAATATTAAATTGCAAACTCAAAAAAACCAAAATTATGATGAAAAAAGTATCAGTATTATTACTTATGGCTTTAGTATTATTTTCTTGCGGAACTAAACAGCAAAAAGAAAATCAGGAGGCCACAAATAAATCAACAGCTGTATCTGTTGATAAAATTTTATCAAACACCAACGCCTTTGTTGATAAAGAAGTAGTTGTTGAAGGATTGGTAAACCATGTATGTTCGCACAGTGGCAAAAGAATGTTTATTTTAGGAAACAACCCAGATGAAGCATTAAGAATTACGCCCAATGATAAGATTGGAGTTTTTGATAAGGAGCTTGAAGGAAACACAGTTGAGATAAAAGGTGTATTAAAAGAATTAATTATTAATGATGAATATGTAGCACAGCTTGAAAAAGAAATTTCAGAAGGGATGGACAACGAAGCGCTTCATGATCATTCGGGTGGAGGCCACGAGGAGGAGGAATCCGCCGTTGACAGCTCTAAAATAAAACAGGTAGAACAAATGAAAGCCGACATTGCCGAATCGGAAAAAGGATTTGTTGCCCAGTATTGGATTGAAGCAAGTAAGGTTGAAATAAAAGAATGCGAACAGGAAGAAGCAAAAACAGACTCTTGTTGCGACGAAGAAAACAAAAGTGATGAACATTAATTGCATATTAATCAGGCCTTATTAATTTCAAAACTCAAAAATTAAATATTAAATTTGTCCGAAAATTTAACCATTTTCGGACAATTTTTTATCATAATTTTATTCTAATGAAACTAAGAAAATTTAACAGAGCCTTACACCGTGATTTAGGTTATATTTTTTTTGCCATGACGGTTATATATGGACTTTCGGGTATTGCATTAAATCATATCAATGATTGGAATCCTAATTATGTAATTCAGACCAAAGAAATAAATATCTCTGATACTCCTTTAAAACATGGCCAGTTAAATCGGGAAAAAGCAATTTCCTTATTGAACCAATATGCTTCTGGCGAAAAATATAAAAATCACTACTTCCCATCAGATACACAATTAAAAATTTTTATTAAAGATGGCAGTGTAACCATAAACACGCAAACCGGCTCAGGAGTGATCGAAACATCCAAGCGTCGTGCTATTTTCCATCAGGTAAATTATTTGCACTACAATCCGCAAAAATGGTGGACCATTTTCTCGGATATTTATGCTGTATCGTTAATAATTTTAGCCATTACCGGACTATTCATTCTCAAAGGAAAAAATGGAATTACAGGGCGTGGTGCCTGGCTAACCATATTGGGGGCATTTGTTCCTCTTCTTTTTCTTTTACTTTATTACTGGAAAATTTTTTAAAAGAAATTAAAAAACGTTTTTCCTATCATTAGGTAAATAAATAACCCCATAATATCATTAACCGTAGTTATAAAAGGCCCGGTAGCAAGTGCAGGGTCAATTTTAAATTTTTCTAAAATTAACGGTACAAATGTTCCAAACATGGAGGCAAAAATAATTACTGTAAACAATGCAGTACTTACGGTAATTGTTAGAGCAAACGAATCGCTAAAAATAAAATTATACCCAAAAATCACAAGAGACAAAACAATTCCATTTAATGTTGCAACACCCAGTTCCTTAAACAACTTTCGTCCAATACTTTCAAAACCCATGGAATTGCTTGCCAATGCCTGAACAATGATGGATGAAGATTGTACACCCACATTACCTCCCATCGCAGCTATCAAAGGGATAAAAAAAGCCATTTGAGGGAACAAACCCAATTCCGCCTCGTAATTTCCCATTACCAATGCAGCTAATATTCCACCAAACAGGCCAATAAACAACCAGGGTATACGTGCACGTGTTAATATCCATGCACTATCTGAGGATTCTACATCCTGGGTAATACCTGATACCAACTGATAATCACGCTCAGCTTCTTCACGTATCACATCCACCACATCATCAATGGTAATGCGACCGATAAGTCTGTTTAAAGCATCAACAACAGGTAAGGCTACTAAATCGTACTTATCCATTATGTGCGCAACCTCTTCAGATGGGGTATCAGCTTTTACTGCTATAACATCTTCATTAATTATATTTTTAATTTTGGTATTTGTAGGTGTTAACAGTAATTTTTTTAATGATAAAGTTCCTTTTAGAACTTTATTGTCGTCAACAACATAAACATAATACACCTCATCCACGTCTTCTGCCTGCTTGCGCATTTCTTTCAGACAGGTGGTAATGCTCCAGTTTTCATTAACGGTAATTAACTCCTTAGCCATTAAACCACCGGCAGAATTCTCGTCGTAGTTCAACAAGTCGACAATATCGCCGGCTTGTTCTAGATCATCAATAAACGACAATACTTCTTCCTGCTTTTCTTCCGAAAATTCACCAATCACATCGGCAGCATCATCGGAATCTAACTTATCGATAAATTCGGCAATCGTTTCGCTGGGTAATACTTTTAAAAACCGTTCCCTGTCGTCTTCCTCCAGTTCAACCAATACATCAGCAGCTTTTTCTCCATCGAGCATTACATGCAAAAACCTTGCTTCTTCAATGCTTAACTCATTATAAATTTCGGCAATATCGGCCGGATGAAGGTCTTTTATCAGTTTAAAAACTTCTGCTTCCTGGTCGTTTGCAATGTAACTTTTCAGCTCATCGATAAATTCTTTGGTCAATTCAAATTGCATAACCTTATATTTTAATTTTTAACCCTGTTTTAATCTTTCATCCACAAGATTTGTTAACAGAACAAAATCATCAACAGCTAACTGCTCAGGACGTTTTGATAAAATCTCATGGTCAATCTGTAAATTTACTAAAATTGTTTTTAATGAGTTACGTAAAGTTTTCCTTCGCTGGTTAAAACCTGTTTTTACTATGCGAAAAAACAACGCTTCGTCACAATTCAAAGTTTTCCTGTTGTTTCTTTTCAGATGGATAACTGCCGAGTTAACCTTGGGCGGTGGATCAAACACCTTTGGCCCAACCGTAAAAAGATAATTGATATCGTAAAAAGCCTGAAGCAAAACACTTAATATCCCATAGGTTTTATTTCCATGATTGGATTTTATCCTGTCGGCCACTTCTTTTTGTATCATACCTACCACATCAGTTACCAGGCTACGATGCTCAAGCACCTTAAAAAATATCTGGCTGGATATATTGTAGGGAAAATTACCGATAATAGTAATAGAATCAGTAAAATAATTATTCAGGTTTATCTTTAAAAAATCATTATAAATTAACTTATCACCCAAGGTAGGATAAGTTGCTTTTAAATAATCATACGACTCGACATCAATCTCTATGGCATAAAAATCAATTTCAGGATTATTGATTAGTTGGCTGGTTAGTATTCCTGTTCCGGGGCCTATTTCCAATACGGTGTCAGAATCGCACCATTCAATTGCTTTAACAATTTTAACGGCAATATTCTTATCCTTTAAAAAATGTTGTCCAAGATGTTTTTTAGGGCGTACAAAGCTCATGCAATCATATTAAAAGTTGTCAGGATGTAAAGTTCTAAAATCTTACATCAAAATCAAATGCACAATACAGAGAAAGTTTAAAAATAATATTGCATACAAATGAATTTGTTAAAATTGGTATATTTGACAGGCAAATCCTTCTTTATAATGAATAAAAAAATCCTTAAATCTTTAATTAGCATTGTCATTATAGTCCTTTCCTACGGGTTTATTTATCATAAGTTAAAAAACCACGAAGCACTAAAAAATTTTACGATACAAGATTTTAAAATTACCCGGATCCAAATAACATTCGTTGCCATATTGTTCATTGGAATGATTTTAAACTGGAGTATTGAAGCTATAAAGTGGAAAATGTTGGTGAAAAAAATAACACAAATCCGTTTTTTACAATCATTGCAAATCATTATTACCAGCATTGCCATTGGTTTACTCACTCCGAACAGAATAGGTGAAATTGCCGGCAAAGCCTATTTTCTTGAAAAAGGAAAAAGAACTTATGGATTATTAGTAGCAGGAATCGGAAGTGTTGCCCAATTAACGGCAACTGTTGTAATGGGCTTAATTGGTTTTACACTCTTTCTACTCCGTTTTCCTGATAAAATCCATATTAACTCTTTATTTAATGAATTTACGGCACTATTTATTTTACTTTTTACCCTTGGTTTATTATGGAGTTTTTTTAATGTACAAAAAATTAAACCACTCCTTTTAAAAATTCCTTGCCTGCAAAAAAAATCAGAACAAATTCATTTCTTATCCCACCAATCAACAAGATCATTATTAGCAATACTGCTTTACAGCTTTTTGCGATATTTTATTTTTTCTGTACAGTTTTATTTATTGCTATTAATTTTTGATATTCAAATCAGCTTTCTAGAAAGTTTTGTAGCTATTACCCTTACCTATTTTTTTATGACTTTAATACCTACCACTACACTGGCCGAATTAGGTGTAAGAGGTTCATTAGCCATTTTTTTTGTTGGAATGTTTACTCAGTATATTCCCGGTATTATTCTGGCAACTATATTTATCTGGATAATTAATATTGCCATTCCTGCCATTGCAGGTGCTCCCTTTTTATTGATTCATCAAAAATAATTTTTATATTTGCCAATAAACAGATATTAACATCTTATTTTCTTTTATGACAAAAAACAAATTACTCAGAACAGCCCTGATACTTAGTATCATTACAATTGTATATAATATAGCCGAAGGTATTGTATCGGTTTATTATGGTATCAATGATGACACTTTATCGCTTTTGGGATTTGGTTCGGATAGTTTCGTAGAAGTAATTTCTGGAATAGGTATTGCCCATATGGTTTTACGCATGCGCTATTCAAAAATTCAACAGCGTGATAAATTTGAAAAAACAGCACTCAGAATTACCGGTGTTAGTTTTTATCTTTTAACCACCGGAATTATTATAGGTTCAGTAATAAACATCATCCAGGATAATAAACCTGTAACCACCCTTCCGGGATTAATTATCGCAAGTTTATCAATACTCACCATGTATTTCTTAATGCGTGCTAAGTTAAAAATTGGTAAAAAATTAAATTCAGATGCTATTATTGCCGATGCAAATTGCACCAAATCCTGTTTATATTTATCGGTAGTTTTATTAGTTTCAAGTGGGTTGTATATGATTTTCCGCATTGGATATTTTGACATCTTAGGATCGTTAGCCATCGCCTGGTTTGCATTTAAAGAAGGCAGGGAAGCTTTTGAAAAAGCAAACAGCAACCAATTAAGTTGTTGTGGCGGTGATAATTTTTGTCAAAAAAAAGATTAGATGTTAAACATTTTACACCCTTTTTCTGTTTAAAGGATAAAATAACAAACTGGAAAAATATAAAAGCTTAAGCGTGCTTCGGAGTTAAGGGTTAATAACAAGGTAATTTTTCTCATAATCATTTTCTTTAACACTCCGGAGCCGCTTATTTTTAAAAAGGAGATTATATGTCTTATTATATCAGCAAAACATTACATACAGATTTCAATTCAGCAGTTATACAAGTTAAAGATGCATTACAAGAAGAAGGCTTTGGCGTATTATCAGAAATAGATGTTGATAAAACCTTAAAAGGAAAACTGAATATTGATTTTAGAAAATACAAAATTTTGGGTGCCTGCAATCCACCCAATGCACATAAAGCATTGCTTACAGAACCAAATGTAGGCACTATGTTACCCTGCAATGTTGTGGTACAGGAAATGGATAATAATAAAATTGAGGTGGTTGCCATTAATCCACAGGCATCAATGATGGCTATAAAAAATGATGAACTACAAGAAATAGCGGGAAACATTAAAGCAAAGCTGGGAAAGGTTATCCAAACACTTTAATTAAAAAATATTTCTTATGCTTTATTTAAAGCTTTTACTATTTGCGGTTGCAATAACAGCAATAATTATGGTGATATACGCTATAAAGGGCAAACAAAAAGATAATACTGATTTTAGGATAGAAACAAATCCCGAAAAATATAAGAAAATAAAAGATGAAGGGATTTACAATGCCTATAAACAAGAAAACGAAAAATAATTATACTATGAATACTATAAATTTCAAAACCAACTTAAAATGTGAAGGTTGCAAAAATTCGGTAAGGCCTTTTTTAAATCAAATAAAGGCAATAAATTCGTGGGATGTTGATTTATCTCACGATGATAAAATTTTAACCGTTGAAGCAAATACCCTTAGTGAAAATGAAATTGTAGCTGAAGTTAAGAAAGCATTTAAACAGGCTGGATACATTGCCGAAAAAATTTAGATAGTAATCCATGAGCATCAAAAAAGAAACATACCCGGTTGAAGGAATGAGTTGCGCTTCGTGCGCTAAAAGCGTGGAGAGTATGCTTTCTTCATTACAAGGCATAAAACAGGCCAATGTTAATTATGCCAATGCCAGTGTTTTGGTCGAATTTGACGAAAACATAGTTTCTCCCCCCGATATGGAAAAAGCAGTGAATGACATTGGCTATAAGTTGATTATTGATAATACTACGGAAAATGTTTCTGAACTGGAGGCAAAAGAAAAGTTAAAACTGAGAAAAGCAAAACAGCGAGCTTTTTATTCTATTGCTTTTGCTATCCCTGTATTTGTAATTGCTATGTTTTTCCCAAACATCCCTTTTGCCAACTGGATTATGATGCTTTTAACCCTGCCGGTAATTATTTGGTTTGGCCGTGAATTTTTTGTTATTGCCTGGAAACAAGCCAAAAATAAAACTACCAATATGGATACCTTGGTGGCTTTAGGTACCGGAACCGCATTTTTGTTTAGCACCTTTAATACCATTTTCCCTGAATATCTACTATCCAAAGGATTGCAGCCACATGTGTATTTCGAAGCTGCAACTGTAATTATATCCCTTATTTTACTGGGACGATATTTTGAAGAAAAAGCAAAATCAAGAACATCTGATTCCATTAAAAAATTAATGGGATTAAAAGTAAAAACAGCTCGTGTTATACGAAACCACCAGGAAAGTGAAATTCCCATTGATGAAGTTCAAAAAGGAGATATCCTTATTATTCGTCCGGGAGAAAAAATACCGGTTGATGGAATTGTAACAGATGGTGAATCATCGATTGACGAAAGTATGATAACCGGAGAATCAATACCTGTTGAAAAAACAAAAGGCAACAAGGTAATAGGCGCAACCATTAATAAAACAGGCAGTATTACCATAAAAGCAGAAAAAGTTGGCAAAGAGACGATGCTTTCGCAGATTATTGAAATGGTGAAAAATGCCCAGGGTAGTAAAGCTCCTGTGCAAAAAACGGCCGATAAAATTGCTTCTATTTTTGTTCCGGTTGTAATTCTTATTGCTATAACCAGTAGTTTGATTTGGTACTTTACAGGGCCCGAGCCTAAATCTACATATGCCTTTGTAACGCTGGTTACCGTATTAATTATTGCCTGCCCTTGTGCACTTGGCCTGGCTACCCCAACTGCTTTAATGGTTGGAATTGGCAAAGGTGCCGAAAATGGTATTTTAATCAAAAATGCCCAAACACTTGAGTTTGCCAAAAAAATTAATATTGTTGTTGTAGATAAAACAGGAACAATAACCAAAGGGGAACCTGAAGTTAACGAAATTATATGGCTTAAAAGCGATGTAAAACACGACCAGATACTGGAAGATATCTTAGCCATTGAAAAAAAATCGGAACATCCTTTGGCCGATTCTATTGTTAATTATCTAAATCATTTATCCAACAGCAGCTTGAATGTGGTAAAATTTAACAGTCAAACAGGATTTGGAATCTCTGCTTCACTATACGAAAATGATTATTTAATTGGCAATTACCAGTTGATGAAAAAAAACAATATTGATATCGAAAGCGAGCATGAATATTTTAATCAATATAGCAATACAGCCCAAACCCATGTTTTTGTAGCCAAAAATAAATCGTTGGTAGCACTTATAACTATTTCTGATAAAATAAAGGAAAATTCCATTCGTGCGATTAATAACTTACATCAATCGGGATTACAAGTACATATGCTTACCGGCGACAATTACAGTACAGCCAAAGAAATTGCCCAAAAAACCGGCATCGACCAGTTTAAAGCAGAAGTATTGCCACAAGATAAACTGGATTATGTTAAAAAATTACAACAAAAAGGATTTAAAGTAGCTATGGTAGGCGATGGAATTAACGACTCTCCTGCCCTATCTCAAGCCGATATGGGAATTGCCATGGGCCATGGAACCGACATTGCCATCGAAAGTGCCGATATTACATTAGTAAAAGGCGACCTTGAAAAAATCGCAGCTTCCATAAACCTTTCAAAAGCTACACTAAAAACAATTCGTGAAAATCTTTTTTGGGCTTTTATTTATAACATTATTGCTATCCCAATTGCAGCAGGTGTTTTATATCCGGTAAACGGTTTTATGCTTAACCCAATGATTGCAGGCGGAGCGATGGCTTTCAGTTCCGTTTCTGTGGTGCTTAACAGCCTGCGCTTAAAATCAAAAAAATTGTTATAGCAAAATATTTTTTGGATACTCCCATTTTATTCCTATTTTTCGCTTTCATTTTTAATGGCTATGGAAATTATTTTCAGGAATAAAAAAATTTTTGGTTTCGTTTTTTGGTTTTGGCTTATCTTAATCCTAATAATTTCAATCCTTCCGGGAGGCCCTGAGATGAAAGCAACGTTTAACGAAAAATCTATTCGGCTTGATTATCTTTTGCATTTCATCGCCTATTTTTCATTAGCTGTTTTTTACTTGCTATGGAAAGCCAATAAATATTTTAACATCAAACCTCGCTTATTATATAGCTTTTTAATTGGAGGATTTATTTTAGCCGCCGGCAGCGAAGGTATTCAAAGCCTTATTCCCGGCCGGACATTTAATCCTTATGATTTTTATGCCAATGCTGCCGGTATTATCTTAGGCGTTATTGCACCTAAAATGCTTTTCTATAAAAATAGGTAAAACCTACCAAACCCCTGAAATTGGAATATTACAATTTTTACATTTACCATTTACCAAATTATTTTGTGTTATCCGAAAACCTTTCCGTTCAATAACAATTTCCTTACAATTGGGGCAGTATGTATTTTGTGCATCTGTGCCGGGTACATTGCCAATATAAACATATTTCAAGCCTTCATTCATAGCAATCGTTCTTGCTTTATTTAACACACTAACTGGTGTTGCCGGTACATGAGTCAACTTATACATTGGTGTAAACCGGCTAAAATGCAGTGGAGTATCGTCAAAACCATTTTTATATAACCATTGGCACATTTGTTTTATCATATATAGATCATCTGTCCAGTCGGGTACTATCAAATTGGTAATTTCGAGCCAAACTCCTTCTTCTTTTAAAATTTTTAATGTATTTAATACAGGCTCAAGAGAACCAGCATTAAGCCTGGCATAAATTTCATCACTAAAGCTTTTCAGGTCGATATTGGCAGCATCTACATATTTTGCTACATCGCGCAAAGGTTTTTCATTAATATACCCGGCAGAAATCATTACATTTTTTATACCATGCGCTTTGGCAATCTTTGCCGAATCGTAAAAGTACTCGTAAAAAGCAATCGGTTCAGAATAGGTATACGCAATGGACTGGCAATTATTTTGTTTGGCCTGTTTATAAACTTCTGAGGGCATTAAATCATAGTTCCGCGTATCTTTGGGGCTTACCTGAGATATTTGCCAGTTCTGGCAATTTAAACAAGCCAGGTTACAGCCGGCAACAGCCAATGAAAACGAACGGCTTTCGGGCAAAAAATGATATAAGGGTTTTTTCTCTATTGGGTCAACATGCAACGAGCAGGGATTTCCATAACCAATGGAATAAATTTTCCCTTTGTGATTTACTTTTGAACGGCAATCGCCTACTTCATCCTCTTTAAGTATACATTCATTAGGGCAAATCAAACATTTTGCGCCGCGGGGTGTATCGATATAATAACGAGACAATTTACTCCATTTCCAAAGGTCATCCGTTGATAATGAAAGTTTATTTATTGCATGCAACTTTCCGGGTCCCACCATACAAGCAAAGGAACCTAAAACCCCATATTTCAAAAACTCA
This sequence comes from Bacteroidota bacterium, assembly GCA_034189025.1. Lineage (GTDB taxonomy): Bacteria > Bacteroidota > Bacteroidia > Bacteroidales > UBA12077 > UBA12077. Next base: position 6,280 of record JAXHVS010000055.1, on the reverse strand, counting down.
CGTTTATTCATTCTGTGCTTACTCCTAACTTTTCTTTTTAACGAATTTTTTTATCATTTCATATTTTACGTAACGCATTTTACGAAATGAAAATCAAAAATCAAAATTTCATTTTTTAACCCAAACCCAACCGGCAACGAACAAATTAAGTACTCCGGTAATTACAACTGACCACAAAAATCCTAATATTGGGACCAAATAAATAGCAAATAGCAGTGCTCCTGCTGCGGCACCAAGTAAATCTAATCCGTAAACATTCGAAGCAATAACACCATGGTCGTTATGACTCAATCGGGTGGCCATAGAAAATACAACACCCGTTGAGATGGAAATAAAAGCAAGCAAAAGAAAAAAAGTTATAAAAATTACTATTGCAGGTAAATGTATATTTTTTAGCAAAATAAAAATAGCCGGTAATACAAATACAAAAACAGCAATTAAAAATAGTAGGCGAGAGAATAATTTCCGGTTGATGATTTTAAAAACTTTAGGTGTATAATATGCACCTACTGCTAAACCGCCCATAAAAACCATAATAAACATTCCGGCCACAACATACACATATCCGTAAATAACCTGAAAAACAAGTAAAAGCACGAACTCGATACTGGTCCCAGCAAAACCTGCTACAAAAACACCTTTATTTACGGCACTTGCCCGCACAAAAAAGATTCCTGAAAATAATAAAATAATAAGCGCCGGTAACCAATAGTTAACATCAAAGTGACTTAGCCACAATTTGATCTGACTTTGATAACACACCGGATTATAGCTTTTATTCAGCGGCACATCATCGGATAACTGGCCCATAATCAGCTGGCTGCGGCTTTTCAATAAATCATCATCAAAATAATATCCGTTAACATATTGGGTTGAGATATTTTTTGCCGCTATTTGTTTCGTTATTTGGTAAGTTAGTTCATTATCAGACGCCAGAATATAATCTTCGCCACCCGGCAAAATCATCACATGACTAAAGGCTGTTTTTAATGTTTTATTTAATATGGAAAGCAGGTTACGGGCTTCTTCATTTAAATAGTTCGAACTTGACGGCATGGAAAAAGATATCACCGCATTTGGGGTGAGGTGGTTTTTTAACAGCGAGAAAAATTCCTGCGAATAAAATCTATTAAACTGAATAGTAGAAGGTTTGGGCAGGTTAATAATAACCACATCATATTTTTTGTCTACACTTTTCAGATACCTCAAAGGATCATCTTTTATAATATGCACAGCTTTCAAGCTATCAATTTTAAAAAAATCTTTGGCAATTTTAATAATCCAGGGATTAACATCTACATAATCAATTTTTTGAACGGGGTATTTGACAATCTCATCAAGAATCCCGGTAACAATTCCTGAAAGCACCAGCACATTTTCCGGATTATCGTGCTGCACCATAGGAAAATGAGCTGCTTCTTCCTTCACCGTTACATCGCCAGACGAAGCCATTAATACATTATTTTCGTAATAATTGGTTTGTTCGGCTTGTTTTGTAATGGCAAGCACACCAAAGGGAGTATCTTTCACAAATTGTATTTCCTGATTAGGAAAAGAAAGCTCACGCACCGATTTATCCAAATCGTTTTGAAAATACAAAAAATTAAAGGCCAGGAAAACAAAAATAAGAATGCCGGAAATAAACGTATGTTTGGTTTTAACAGCTAAGTAGAATGTAACAACCACGCCGATAGTCATTAAAATATACAAACTCTCGAACGTTTTAAAATACCATACCAGCACAAAATTTAGAATTAATCCGCCGATCATACTTCCGGCCGATTCCCAGGCATAAATTGCATCCACCCGGTTTTTGTCTGCTAAAAACGATTCGTCTTTGGCAATTAACGTAAAAAGCATTCCGGCGATAACACAAAACGGGGTAAGTAAAAACAAAGAGTAATAAAACACCTGAGTAATACCTACCATCACTCCGCCGGGATAAAAGGTGTTCCACAAAAAATGAAGCAGGAAGACTGTTATTGAAGGAATAAAAATCAGAACGGAAAGTAGAGAAAAAATTATTTTTTGCCGGTTTTGGTGCTTTTTAAAAAAACGTCCCAGGTAGGCTCCCAGGCCGGTAAGCAACATCCAGTTAGCCAAGATAACTCCGATTACCAGTTCGTTGCCATTAAAGAAGGTTAGAAATTCGCGCAACAAAATAATCTGGGTAATAAAGGTGATAAAACCCAGCAAGATAATACCGGGTTTCGTATATTTAAAAAAAGCTTTTACCATAGTATCATTTTTTCTATGAATTCCAGAAACCCCTTTTATGGCTTAGGTTCATCTAATAAATATTTACAACTCTTTTTCACTAAAAACAAGTGCTTCATAAATAAAAATTTCGGCCTCTTTCCATCCGTCCCATCCAATACCAGCTTTACTTCGGGCACAATGTCCTAAGAACTCTTCTTTGGTCCATCCGGTTTCCTTTGCTACCTGAGGCAAAAATGTTCCGGTAGCAAATCCTTTCTTTATGTAAATCCCATGCCTGCCCATTTCAATTTCATCAATCGATTCTATTTTTTGTAAAGGGGTTAATACAGATATTTCCAGGTCGATTTTATCCATCTCATCCGGTTTTACAGCCGGGAACCGGGGGTCTTCGGTTGCAGCCGACACAGCCATTTTCTGAACAACTTCATACAAGGGCTCATTGGCCGAAAACCGCCCGATACAACCACGCAAAGCTCCATCTAAATGCAATGTTACAAATGCACCACAATGCTCCTGCATCGCCGGTGTAATGTTTTTTTCATCCATATCAGGAATTTCTCCTGATGAAAGATACTCATTAATCGTTTTACGGGCTATTTTTAACAGATTAGCCTTTTCTTCTTTTGAAAGTTTAAATTGATTTTCAGACATATTTTGATTTTTTTTCCTGGCAAAAGCAATCGCATGATATCCCACAACACGGCTTTTATCTCCGGCTTCATCGCCGGAATTCTGATAATCGACAGGAACAACATTCATGTCGGGCATCTCTTGTGTGATATATAATAACGACAAAACAGCAGGCCACCCACACATGCTGGTAACCAGATTATTAATATTTGCTGATTCGTTTTCGCTAATGGCATCAATTACCCGGTTAACCGAATTGGCCACAATAGCATCTCCGGTTCTGCGGTCAACCTTATTCGCCTCATCATAAGCCGGATAATGAGAAAAATCGGTACTGATAACAAATAAATTGTTCTCATTAAAATAAGGTTTTAAGGCAGCAGCAATTTTTTTACAATCATTCAAATTTTGTGTGCCGGTTATTATCGGCACAATCTTAAAATCCTTATTCATTTTATACTGCAAAAACGGCAACTGCACTTCAAGGCTATGCTCGGCTTTATGTGCATCGGGATGGTAAACAAAAATTTTATGTTTATCAATTAACTCCTTTGCCAGTTCGCGGTTTACCTTTACCCTTCCTAAAGGTGTAATGTAATCGCCCATATTATAAATGGAGGCTCCGTTAAACATTACCCTATGGCTTGGCGCCAAAATAAAAATATTTTCATAGATTTTATCCGGGTCGATTTGGTTAAAGGCCGAGGCAGCAACTTTTCCTGAATACCGATACCCTGCATGTGGTGAAATAATGGCCAAAACATTATCGTACGTTTTAACCATTTCGCTGCGGGCAAACAACGATTCCAGCATCATTTGCAATGATTCGGGATTATCGGGATAAAAAGAACCGGCAACAACAGGCTTTCTATCAACAGCATCTTGCTGTTTTACACCATTTGTAGTGGTTTGAGCGTTGCAATTTGTTGTTGACAACACAAAAAACAATACCACCAAATACCTGGACATAATTTTTAACCACATCATACAAAATGAGTTTTGAGCTAAGTTAAAAAAATCAATCGCTTAATACAAAACCATAAAGTAATTTTGCAATCAAACCCAATATTTATTTATTACTTTTGAAAATAAAATCGGATCAATGAATTTTTTTGTTACCCTGTCAATTCTATTTCTTATCGTATACGCAATAACAATTACCTCCTTTGCTTTAGGATGGTTTAAGTTAAACTATTTTAAACACACGATTCAACCGGTAAACGAATCGGTAAGTATTGTGATTGCCTGCCGTAACGAAGAAGAGAATATCGATCCTTTGATTCAGTCGCTGTTGCAACAGGATTACCCGAAAGAAAAGACCGAAATTATTGTTGTCGACGACCATTCCGAAGACAATACCTATTTTACTTTAAAAAATTATGCAGCAAGACACAAACAGCTAAAGATATTGCAAAATCCAGACACCCAACATGGAAAAAAAGCTGCACTAGTGTATGGCATTCAACACGCTTTATCAGAAATTATCGTAACCACCGATGCCGATTGCCGGATAGGTAAAAAATGGCTGTCAGTGCTAATTGCCTATTACAACACTCATAAACCCAAGATGCTTATTGCTCCGGTAGCTTTAGAACCATTAACAAATATTTTTACCAAATTTCAAGCACTGGAATTTACCAGCCTTATTATCTCCGGTGCAGGAGCAGCAGGTATTAATAAACCCATAATGTGTAATGGTGCTAACCTGCTTTTTGAAAAATTGTTGTTTAACAAAAATGCATTACACTCAAATTATGCTTCAGGCGATGATATTTTCCTTTTGCTGCAGGCAAAAAAAGAAAACAGCAGGGATATTCATTTTATAAAATCGAGGGATGCCATAGTTTACACGAACCCCAACCAATCGCTATCCGGTTTTTTTAATCAACGCATCCGGTGGGCCTCCAAAAGCAAAGCTTACCGCGATTTTGATATAATCATTACAGCACTTACCGTTGCAGCAAGTAATTTTATACTCGCCTTTTGGCTTATCCATACCATCTTTCGTCCTAACGACTGGTACATTTTTACTTTCCTTTTTGCTATCAAATCGCTGGCCGACCTGCTTATTCTTATTCCCGGTACCAGGTTTTTTCACCAACAAACATTGTTCTGGCTATTTTTGCCACTGCAAATCATCTATCCATTTTATATTGTGATAACAACATTTTTGGGCTGGTTGGCAAATTTTTGGTGGAAAGGGAGGAAATTAAGATAAAATCAATATTTTTGATTCATGCTTTTTACAAAGAAAAGGGTAGACATTAAAGGGTCATTAGATTACCTTGCCTGGCAAAAATTTAAACGTAATAAATTTTCACTGGGAGGTTTACTTTTTATCCTTCTTATGCTAGTAATTGCTATTTTAGGCTATTTAATTACCCCGGACAAATCACCTTTTGCCAACACGCAGCTATTAGAAATTGCTGCCAAAAAACCCGGCTTTAGCTGTACCATGGTAAAAGTCAGAAAAAATGAAAAAGAAAACAGCAAAGGAATTCTTCATACTATGCTATTGGGCAGGAACAACACGTATTCCTACATCCCTGTCAATGCTTACCATTTCGAAAATAATAATCTTATTATCGAAGCATTTAATGATATTGAAGGCGAAGAGCCTTTATACCAAACGCTGAATCCTGTGGATGTAGTTTTCCCGATAGCTTATGGGACAAAAACAGTAGTTAAAAATAATCAATTTGTTTTTAAGGATATTGATGGAAATTTAAGAACTATTACATTTGATGAACTCAAAGAAACGATTGAACAAAACCATATCGTTACCAAAAAATTTTTGCTGGGCACCGACCGCTTTGGCCGCGATTTGTTAAGCCGGCTGCTCATCGGTGCACGCATATCCATTTCGGTAGGATTTATCTCCGTTTTCATCTCTTTACTCATTGGGATAACCCTGGGGGCTGTTGCCGGTTACTTTAAAGGCAAAGTGGATGATGTAATTATGTGGCTGATTAATGTCATCTGGTCTATCCCCACCCTGCTGATGGTTATTGCCATAACGCTGGTAATAGGCAAAGGATTTTGGCAAATATTTATAGCCGTTGGGTTAACCATGTGGGTAGAAGTAGCCCGTGTGGTTCGCGGACAGGTATTAAGCGTGCGCGAAAAAGAATACGTGGAAGCTGCCCGGGCATTAGGTTTTGGCCATGCACGAATTATTTTCAACCATATCCTTCCCAATGTTTTTAGCCCGGTAATCATTATTTCGGCGGCTAATTTTGCAACCGCCATCCTTTTAGAAGCCGGACTGAGCTTTTTGGGTATTGGCGTACAACCACCTGTTCCATCCTGGGGGACTATGATAAAAGAACATTACGGGTATATTATTATGGATAAAGCTTACCTGGCTATCCTGCCCGGACTGGCTATCATGCTTTTGGTACTTTCCTTTACCCTGGTTGGCAACGGGCTC
>JAXHVS010000054.1:0-6492 GCA_034189025.1 Bacteroidota bacterium | reverse complement strand
TGATTATAAACCATGTCTTGAGTACCATCTAGGAAACTGTAAAGCACCATGTGTCGGCTTACAATCCGAAGAAGATTACAATCAATCCATTGAAAACATTAAACAAATTTTAAAAGGAAATATTCATCAGGTTATTTCTTATTTAAGTAATTTAATGAAACGATATGCTGCTGATTATAAATATGAAGAAGCCCAATTAATTAAAGAAAAGATTGAAATACTGGAAAAGTATAAAAGCAAATCAACAATTGTTAGCCCTTCGCTAAACAATGTAGATGTGTTTTCTATTCTGGATGATAAAAACACGGCGTATGTTAATTTTTTAAAAGTGGTTGAAGGGAGGATTGTTCAGGCACACACAATGGAACTCAAGAAAAAGCTAGACGAAAGCCCCAATGATTTGTTGACAATGGCTATAGTAGAGTTAAAAGAGCGATTAAGCAGCGATGCAAAAGAAATTATTATTCCTTTTTCCTTAGATTTATCTTTAGAAAATATAAAATTTACGGTACCTCAACGAGGGGATAAAAAATCGTTGCTTGAGCTTTCCCAGAGAAATTTAAAATACTATAGGCTTGAAAAACAAAAAAAATCGGAAAAGAAAAAAGAGAAGCATTCTGGTAAACGGTTAATGCAAAAAATTAAACACGATTTAAATCTTCCTGATTTACCTACACAGATAGAGTGTTTTGACAACTCAAACATACAGGGTTCATATCCTGTGGCGGCCTGTGTTGTTTTTAAAAATGCTAAACCCTGTACGAAAGAGTATCGACATTACAATATTAAGACCGTACAGGGAGCTAATGATTTTGCTTCGATGGAAGAGGTTGTTTATCGACGATACAAAAGATTGGTGGATGAAAAGAAGAGTTTGCCACAGCTTATTGTAATTGATGGAGGAAAAGGACAACTGAATGCGGCCGTAAAAAGCTTAAAAAAGCTAAAACTTGAAAAAAACATTTCCATTATAGGTATAGCAAAAAGGCTCGAAGAGATATTTTTCCCTGGCGATCCCATACCTCTGTATCTGGATAAAAATTCGGAAACATTAAGAGTAATTCAACATATTAGGAATGAAGCTCACCGATTTGGCATTAAATTCCATCGCAACAAACGATCAGGCAACTTTATTAAAAGCGAATTAGAGAATATCCCGGGGATCGGGCCCAAAACGATAGAACAGTTGCTTAAAAAGTACAAAACCATTAAAAAATTACGTTCAGTAAGCATAGATGAGATTTCTAGCGAAATAGGAAATGCAAAAGCAAGATTATTGTTTGAATATTTTCACGCTTAATGTTAATGATTTTTAACGTGATATATGTGAAAAGTATTTAGTTTAGAAAATAGTTATTGCCGTTAGAGAGTTTCGTTAATAAAATTGAAGCTGGCTGATGCACTCATTTTTGAGCGTACAGCATGTTGAGCAAAAAATTTTTTTATGTTTTTTTAATACGGTGTTATGAATTCCTGTTATCTTTGCAGCTGATTTGCTAAATGTATTAGTTTATGCCCAATGTAAAACCAGCTATTCATTTTTTTTCTGCTAAAGATGAATTTAATTTCATTTCCGATACCATAATTGATAAAAACAGCGAGACGGATGATACTTTGGTTCTGCAAGAAACTGCAAAAGACACCACAAAACAAAAAGATAGAATAAGCAATCAAAAAATAGAATTTAACCAACAACAAATTGATTCTATTTTAAGGGTAAGTGAAGAGCGAATCCAACAAATAGAGCAACAACAACAAGCAATAGAATCAAAGCAAAAAAAAATATATAAACCGAAAACAGATACGGCCAAGATTCTTTTTCGCGAATTTGGAGTAGCTAATTTTCCTGTAAAAGAGCGTCTGGAAAACGACCCCTTTAACCAAAACATTTTCCTTAATTTTAAAATAACAAAACCAAAACAAGATCAAGAAAAAAAATCTGTTTTTATTGAAGATCCATCCACTCCAACAGAAACCAGGAGTTATACAGAAACTGCCAATAAAAAAGATGTAAAGCCCTATCCAACAGTAATAAAAGAGCAAATTGATTGGGTTACGATATTGCTTGTAGTAAGTTTTGCCCTGTTTGGATGGTTGCGATTATTTCATAAAAAATATCTTCTGTCATTATTGAAGTCAACCATCAGTTATCAGGTAGCCTATTCGCTTTATAGAGATAAAAATTCGTTGATGCAAAGAGCCTCATTTATTGGAAATATACTGTTTGTTAGTAATGTTTCGTTATTTGTTGTTCAGTTATCAAAAATATTTCATTTACAATGGGTTGATATGCCAACGTATAAATTATATATAATCGCTGTTGCCTGTTTAATAGGATTATATATCTTTCGTGCAATAACAACGGGCTTTATAGGGTTTGTATTTTTAAAACAACAGGTATTTTCCGAATATTTTCACCATGTACATTTATATACCAAAAACATAGGATTGTTTTTATTTCCTGTGGTGATTGCACTCCAGTTTTTAACGTACGATTATCTTGATTTTATTGTTTACATAGGTCTTGGTATTGTTCTTGTTTTCTATATTGCCCAATTATTAAGGTCTTTTCAAATAATAAAACGAAAGAATGTTTCAATATTTTATATGATTTTGTATCTTTGTGCTTTCGAATTTGCGCCTTTTTTGATTCTTTACAAAATGTTTTTAACGCTTATAAATTAAGGCGTTTGCAAGTTTTGTAAACCAACAAATTCAAATTAGAATACATGAAAATAAAAACTATTTTAGTATCACAGCCGGAGCCTAAAAATGATAAGTCCCCTTATTCTGAACTCGCCGAAAAAAATAATCTTAAAATTGATTTTAGGCCATTTATACAAGTAGAAGGGATTAGTGCAAAGGAGTTCAGACAGACAAGAATTGATATTCTTGCTCACACCGGGGTGATTTTTACCAGCCGAACAGCAATAGATCATTTTTTTAGAATCAGTGAAGAATTGCGATTGTCTATTCCAGACACCATGCAATATTTTTGTATTTCTGAAGCAACCGCTTTGTATTTACAAAAATATATCGTTTACCGGAAAAGAAAGATTTTCTATGGGAATGGAAAATTCGGAGATTTGATGACTACCATCAAAAAACATAAAGAAGAAAAGTTTTTATTGCCTTTATCTGATATCCATAAAGAGGAAATACCTAAAAAACTGGAGCAAGCACGGATTAAATTTACAAAAGCAATTATGTATTGTACTGTAAGTGCTGATTTATCCGACTTATCGGATGTTAATTATGATATGTTGGTATTTTACAGCCCATCAGGGATTAAATCATTGCTAGAAAATTTCCCGGATTTTAAACAAAACAATACGCAGATTGCTACTTTTGGCCCTAAAACAGCCAAAGCGGTTAAGGATGCTGGGCTAAAAGTTAACGTAAAAGCCCCAACACAAGATGCACCATCTATGACAATGGCTATAGATCAGTTTATTAACAAACAAAAAACGAAAAAGTAATTATCTCGTCATATTTACTAATTAAAAGAGGCTTTCCCCAAAGCCTCTTTTTTTAGTGTGCCGTGCATGGTGGTAGAGATACTTAAAGACGCTGCATTTAAGCACCGCTTGGCATTCCGACAGATGTGGACAGGGTTATATTACGGAATCTCAAAAATTGGGTTTTAACAAATACAAAGCGTGGGAATATGCCAGTACACGTAAATCATATTGGCGAACGTCTAAAAGTCCAATTCTTCAACGAAGTGTAACCAATGAGCGTTTAAAGCAAGCGGGTTAAATATTTTTCACAGATTACTATGCGCAAGTGAGAGTGTAATTAAGGAACCGCCCTGGTACGGAACCGTATGCCGGGTGGAGTGGGAGGTGTATCAGAGAGACAAATTATTTATCTCTCTGACCATCTACCCGATTTGGTTTTAATACTAATCTGAAATTCTTTATATTTGAAAAAAATTGATTTGATAATTCATGACAACTCAGAAATTTTCAAAAAAGGAAAGATTAAAAAGCCAAAAGAAAATCCAGCAATTGTTCGAAAAAGGTTATCAGATTAATCATTTTCCTTTCCGAATTATTTGGCAACAGGAAGAACAGTTCAACCCTGTATTATGCGCACAAATTGGAATAAGTGTAAGCAAGCGCAAGATTAATAAAGCCGTGGAAAGAAATCGTATAAAACGAAAAATAAAAGAGATATATCGTAAAAATAAGGATATATTATACAATCCGTTAAAAGAGTTTAAACAAAGTATTTATTTTATGGTTATTTATAACTCAATAAATGACTTGGATTATAGCGAAATGGAAAGAGAATTATTTAAGGCACTTCAGAAAATGATTAAACAGCTTAAAAAATAATCTGAAGGTAAAGGCTAATTTGCGTTAAAAATTGTTAATATTTACCCTATATGGTTATTTCGCATTATTAATTCTTTAAATTTGCTTTATGGATAAAGAAAAAGAGGAAAAACAGATGAAATCAAACAATATTTTTGTAAAAACAGTAGTAATTATCCTTTTAACAGGAATTACAACAACCTTTTTTTGGAGCTTTAAAGAGGGCGATGATTTTAAAATCGCAAAAAGTATGGATATATTTTATTCTCTTTTCAGAGATGTAAATGTTTATTATGTTGATGAAACAAATCCAGAAAAAATGGTTGAAACCGGCATTAATGCAATGCTCGAAGAATTAGATCCTTATACAGTTTATATACCTGAAAAGGATATGGATGAATTTACCTTTATGACTACAGGACAGTATGGAGGAATTGGAGCATTAATACGGAGCACCGGAGAATTTCCAGTTGTTGCTAAGCCATATAAAAATTTCCCTGCAGATAAAGCCGGATTAAAAGCCGGAGATAAGATTCTTGAAATAGACGGTACCCCAGCCAATAAAATTTCTTTAGAGCAAGTAAGTGAAAGGCTTAAGGGTATTCCACAGACCACAGTAAAACTTTTAATTGAACGGCCATATTCTGGTGAGAAAATAGAAAAAGAACTGGTGCGAGAGGAAATTGAGATTAAAAGTGTCCCTTATTACGGAGTTGTTGATGAAAATATCGGGTATATCCGGATAACAAAATTTACACCGGATGTATCTAAAGATGTAAAAAATGCTTTAAGGGAATTAAAAGCGGAACATCAAATTGAATCTGTGATTCTTGACTTGCGTGGGAATCCCGGTGGCTTACTGGTTGAGGCTCCTAAAATTTGTAACTTGTTTATCCCTAAAGGAGAAGAAATTGTATCTACAAAAGGAAAAACAAAAAAATGGAATCAAACATTAAAAACTAATGAAGCAGCTTATGATACAGAAATACCATTAGCTGTTTTGGTTAGTAGAACATCGGCTTCGGCATCCGAAATTGTTGCAGGGGCAATACAGGATTTTGACCGTGGAGTGGTTGTTGGGCAACGAACTTTTGGTAAAGGGCTGGTACAAACAACTATTCCGCTTAATTATAATGCCCAGCTTAAAGTAACTACTGCAAAATATTATATTCCCAGTGGACGATGTATTCAGGCACTTGATTATACTCACCGTAACGAAGATGGAAGTGTTGGGCATATTCCCGACTCATTAATTTCTGAGTATAAAACCCGCAATGGGAGAAAGGTATATGATGGAGGAGGCATAAGGCCTGATGTTGATGTTGAATCAGAGGAGGTGAGCCAAATGTCGATTAGCCTGATATCACAAAATGTTGTTTTTAATTATGCAACAAAATTTGTATATGAAAACCCTACAATAGAAAGTGTTGAAAAATTTGCTATTACAGATAGTATATACGAAGATTTTGTAGCTTTTGCTTTAGATCAAGATTTTGATTATGAAACCGAAAGCGAAAAGGAATTAAAAGAGTTGGTTAAAATTACCAAGCGCGAAAACTATTACCAACGAGTTAAAAAAGAAATTGATGCCTTGCAAAATCAGTTAGCAAATGATAAAAAAGAAGACTTGTATGCTTTCAAACCGGAAGTTATTCAGTTTTTACGCGATGAAATTGTAGGAAGATATTATTACGAAGAAGGACAAATACAAGCCAATTTAAAAGATGATACTCAACTGGAAAAAGCCATTGATATTTTAAAAAATAAAGAAAGATATCATGCGATTCTATCTGTGGAAAATCAGATGAAAGAAGAATAAAAAAATGCCGGGTGTTGCGTCCAACTTTTCTTACCTACTCTAACACCGATTTGTAATTACAAAGGGCCAACATCCGGCTTTTTTCATTGAAACCTCGCTTGCTTCTATAATAAAAGTGGAAATAATTTAAGAGCCTGAATTTTCAGGCTAACTCTGAAAATTTGCCACCGGGAGGCCATCAAAATTTCGGCATTAAATTTGTTTACCACCGGCATCTTGCCGGATTAAAAAACCGGATCACTTCATATTTCGGGTGGATAATTAAATAATTTCCTTATAAATTTTATTCTATATAATTATTTATTTTGAATTTGTTTTACTGATAGAAACATGAATACATAGTATTTATACTTT
>JAXHVS010000053.1:0-12423 GCA_034189025.1 Bacteroidota bacterium | reverse complement strand
ACCTCTACAACCTCTACAACCTCCACAAAATCTAAATTCAAAATACCATCCTCAACAATTTCTTCATACTTACCTTTTCGTCCACAATCCTGGCCAGTTCATTAATCTGAATCCGTTCCTGTTCCATGGAGTCCCGGTCGCGAATGGTTACGGTATTATCTTCCAGCGTTTGATGATCAATGGTAATACAGTAGGGTGTTCCAATGGCATCCTGACGTCGGTATCTTTTGCCAATAGAGTCCTTTTCATCATACTGGCACATAAAATCAATTTTTAACTTTTCCATTATTTCGCGTGCTTTCTCGGGTAACCCATCTTTTTTTACCAGAGGCAAAACAGACAGCTTTATGGGTGCTAAAGCAGGCGGTATTTTTAAAACCACCCGTGTATCCACATCGCCATTTTCTTTCGGCACCTCTTCTTCGCAATAGGCTGCTGTTAAAATGGATAAAAAGGTTCTGTCGAGCCCGATGGACGTTTCCACCACATAAGGAACAAAGCTTTCGCCTGATTCAGGATCGTAATACTGAATTTTCTTGCCCGAAAACTCCTGGTGTTTCGATAAATCAAAATCGGTTCTGGAATGAATTCCTTCCAGTTCCTTAAATCCAAAAGGAAATTCAAACTCAATATCATAGGCAGCATTGGCATAATGGGCCAGCTTATCGTGCTCATGCAATCGATATTTCTCTTTGGGTAGCCCCATGGCTTCGTGCCATTTTATACGGAGATTTTTCCAGTGCTCGAACCACTCTTTTTCGGTTCCGGGTTTTACAAAATATTGCATTTCCATCTGCTCAAACTCACGCATACGGAAAATAAACTGCCGGGCAACAATCTCGTTCCGAAAAGCTTTACCAATTTGTGCAATACCAAAAGGTAGTTTCATCCGGCCGGTTTTCTGAACATTAAGGTAGTTCACAAATATACCCTGTGCTGTTTCCGGCCGTAAATAAATTTTATTGGCACCCTCAGCCAAAGAGCCCAACCTGGTTTCAAACATCAGGTTAAACTGACGAACATCGGTCCAGTTTTTAGAGCCCGATACCGGGTCGGCAATTTCATAATCCAAAATAATTTGTTTGATCTCATTTAAATCATCATTTTCCAACGCTTTTAACAACCGCCCATTAATTTCATCAATCTTTTTCTGGTTTCTACGGACATTGGGATTGGTCTCCAAAAATTGCTTTTCGTCAAAATCATCACCAAACTTTTTTCTTCCCTTAGTAACTTCCTTATCTATCTTTTGTTGGTATTTACTGATATAATCTTCGATTAATTCATCGGCCCGATACCTTTTTTTCGAGTCTTTGTTGTCGATTAAAGGGTCATTGAAAGCAGCAAGGTGTCCGGATGCTTTCCAGGTTTCGGGATGCATAAAAATGGCGGCATCGATACCCACAATGTTTTCATTCATCTTCACCATCGAATCCCACCAGTATTGTTTAATATTGTTCTTCAACTCCGAACCATACTGCCCGTAATCATATACGGCGCTAAGCCCGTCGTATATCTCACTGGAGGGAAAAATATATCCATACTCTTTTGCATGAGCTATCAACTTCTTAAATAAATCGTCTTGAGCCATATTTTTTTAATTATTATTTCTAATTAAGGTTAGCCTGTACTATTCTTTAATATTTATGAATACATCAGGTAAAATAATTGGACAAAAATAGTCGAAAATGTTTTGATATCATAACATTCGATTACAACATTTTTCTACCATCCTGAAGCTTCACAAAAACACCATTCCTACATGCGCATCCGACCGTCTAATTCACTCATTGCAAGATGGTTATACCCATTGTTGCCACAAAGCTTTTTAATCTATGAATAATTTATGTTCTTAAAAAATCAAAGTATATTTTTTAAATCTTGCATTCCAACAATTGCCATTATCTCAACCATATTATCATTAATTCTGTAATATATAGTATCAGAGCCACAAGGGCATCTTCTATACCCTTCTTTTATATAGTCCACTGATTCAAATGAAAATGGCCTTTGAGCAATAATTTCAAAATAATCAAAAAATGACTCAAAGTATTTGTCTGCTTGAGTAATTCCAAATTTTTTGACTCCGAAATGATGAATGCGGATGAGGTCCTCTTTTGCAGTATTACTTAATCTATAATCAGCCATTAAGTAAATCCTTTGACTGTTTTAAAATTTGCTCTTTGCTGTCACTAGTAAATCCACTTCTTTCGGATTTTTCTAGTTTTGCCCTAATCCAGTCAATATGAGCATGCTGTTTTCGAGCCTGTCTAATCAAATCATTGACAAGTTCACTTTTACTGGAATATTCCTCATTGTCTACCTGGGCTTTTAACCACTCAGCATTTGGTCTCGAGAAAGATATACTTTGTCTTGGCATAGTTTTATATTTTTGGTGTAAATATACATCATAATTGAACCATTTGCAACATTTTTAGTATTACTGGCAACAACTTGTCCATAAAGCAAATTGATATTAATAGTTATAAGACCGTGCCAACACAATCACGCTATACAATATATTTTCCAAACTTTTTAAAAAGTTTTTATCATGTACTTTTGCTGGAGCTTTTTCCAAACCTAAATGGTTTAGTTTTCCACCTAATACCTTTATCGCATATCTCTGTCATTAAATCACAACGGCTCAATATGCCAAATAGCATTGTTATAATCTGAGCCCGAATTTTAAACGTCTTATAATAGTAGTCGCTCTGATGTTTGTTAATTAAACTTTGTACGTATACTGCATCTATCAATTTTATTTTTATTTCAAATTCGTCTGTCCGACAAATTTTATATCTTTATCTTTGTTTCGTATTATCATGAATTTAGCAAATTATGGTTAAAAAAACCGATTTTTTAGTTATAGGTGCCGGAATTGCCGGATTAAGCTATGCACTAAAAGTAGCCGAACATGGGAATGTTATTTTAATTAGTAAAGCTGATTTAAAGGAAGCCAATACCAAATACGCACAGGGAGGAATTGCAGCTGTTACGTACCAGCCCGACAACTACGAAAAACATATAAAAGATACTTTGATTGCAGGCGATGGTTTATGCAATAAAGAGGTGGTAGAAATGGTTGTACGCGAAGCGCCGTCACAAATTAAACAGTTAATCGACTGGGGGGTAAAATTTGACCGGAATGAAAAAGGGAAATATGATTTAGGCCGTGAAGGCGGCCATTCCGAATACAGAGTGCTGCACCACAAAGATAACACAGGGGAAGAAATACAAAACTCACTGGTAAGACAAGTCAAAGCGAATCAAAACATTGAAATATTAGAATACCATTTTGCGGTTGATATTATTACCCAACACCATTTAGGCAAGTTAGTTAAACGGAGCCATAATGATACCGAATGTTTTGGTGCTTATGTTTTGGATTTAAAAACCGATCAGGTACATACCTTTTTATCCAAAACAACTTTAATAGCCACTGGGGGTACTGGAAACTTATACGATACTACAACAAACCCCAAAATTGCCACTGGTGATGGAATTGCAATGGTTTACCGTGCCAAAGGAATTATTGAAAATATGGAGTTTATCCAGTTCCACCCAACGTCTTTATATAATCCCGGCGAAAGGCCTTCATTTTTAATTACCGAAGCATTAAGAGGATTTGGAGCTATTTTAAAAACGCCCGACGGAAAAGAGTTCATGTCCAAATACGACAAACGTGGTTGCCTGGCTCCAAGAGATATTGTAGCCCGCGCAATCGACTACGAAATGAAGATCCGTGGTGATGATTATGTTTACCTGGATTGCACACACCTTGATGCAAAAAAATTGAAAGAACATTTCCCCAACATTTATCAAAAATGTTTATCGTTAAATATCGATATCACGAAAGACCCAATACCTGTAGTTCCTGCAGCCCATTATATGTGCGGAGGTATTAAAGTGGACATGAATGGGCGTAGCTCTATTCACAGGCTTTATGCTGCAGGCGAAGTATCGTCCACCGGATTGCACGGAGCCAATCGTTTAGCCAGCAACTCTTTATCTGAGGCTGCAGTTTATGCCGATAGAGCAGCTAACGATTCGATAAAGGTAGCCCAAAAGGCAGGCTTTCAGGAAAACATTCCGGAATGGAATGCTCACGGGACAACCTATCCTGAAGAGATGGTTATGATTACACAAAATTATAAAGAAGTTCAACAGATTATGAGTAATTATGTAGGTATTGTACGTTCTAATCTTCGTTTAGAAAGAGCGTTACGCCGCCTAGAAATTATTTTTAAGGAAACCGAAGAGTTGTATGAAAAATCGGTGCTCTCCCAAAAACTCTGCGAACTAAGAAATCTAATTAACGTGGGTTATTTAATTATAAAAATGGCGAAAAACCTCCACGAAAGCAGAGGTTTACATTATACTATCGACTATCCGAAGAAAGGTTCGATAAGCGAATTTTAAGTTATAAATATTGCCACTTCATACACATAATACATAATAGCTAACTGCAACTTTTAAAGCAAGATAATGCCAAACAAAGCCCGAAAAATACTAAGTCCTATATTATTTCCCCTTAGTTTAATCTATGGATTGATTATTTATATCCGTAATCGTTGCTATGATTATGGCATTTTTAAATCCACATCATTTAACATACCCATTATTTCTATCGGGAACATTACCGTTGGCGGAACAGGGAAAACCCCTCATGTTGAATATTTAGTTGACTTATTAAAATCAGAATTTAAGGTGGCTACCTTAAGCCGTGGATATAAAAGAAAAACCAAAGGGTTTATCCTGGCCGATAATCAATCAACAGCTAAAGACATTGGGGACGAACCAAGGCAAATTAAACAAAAATTTTCTGACATTGAAGTGGCTGTTGACAGTAAAAGGGTTCGTGGGATACAGAAACTTATGGATAAGAAAAAAGATTTGGATGTTATCTTATTAGATGATGCTTTTCAGCACAGGCAGGTACAAACGAACCTATCCATTTTACTTGTTGATTATGCCCGTCCTCTCAACAAAGATTTTATGCTCCCACTAGGAAACCTTCGCGAACAACCCTTTGAAAAAAAACGTGCCAGCATCATAATCATCACCAAAGCACCAAAAGATATTAAACCAATTGATCGTAGGGTCTTATTCAACGAATTACATCCATACCCTTTTCAAGATGTATATTTTACGACATTTGATTACGGTAATTTAACACCTGTTTTTAATAATGAGGATGTATTTAAAGATAAAGATGAGAAGCTGTCAATATTATTAGTAACGGGGATTGCCAATCCTTTTCCATTAGAGCAATATATCAAAGAAAAGATTTCCGATCAAATAGAAATAATAAAATTCCCGGATCACCACTATTTTAAGAAATCAGATATTCAAAAAATTGAGCATAAATATAATTCCATTAAATCATCAAACAAAATTATTATTACCTCTGAAAAAGATGCCATGCGTTTGCATAAATTTACTAATATTGCAGATTATCTAAAAAAATCATTTTTTTATATTCCGATTAAAGTCCGGTTTTTGAATAACAAAACAGATAATTTTAATCAGCAAATAATAGATTATGTTAGAAACAATAAAAAACACAGCTTCCTTTATCCAAGATAAAATCAAGTTTAATCCCGAAGTAGGAATTATTTTGGGAACAGGATTAGGAGGATTAACCAAGGAAATTGAAATTGAGCAAACCCTGGATTACGAAAATATACCAAATTTCCCAGTTTCAACCGTTGATGGGCATCATAGCCGATTAATTTTAGGAAAACTTGGCGGCAAAAACATCATTGCCATGCAGGGAAGGTTTCATTATTACGAAGGTTATTCCATGCAGGAAGTAACTTTCCCTGTACGAGTAATGAAAATGCTAGGTATTAAAATACTATTAGTATCTAATGCCAGCGGCGGGGTTAATCCCGATTATGAAATTGGTGATTTAATGATTTTAGACGATCATATTAACTTATTACCCAATCCACTTATTGGCAAGAATTTAAACGAGCTAGGCCCTCGTTTTCCTGACATGAGCGAACCATATGATCATATTTTAATTGAAAAGGCCAAACGCATTGCCAAGAAAAATAGCCTGAAAGTCCAGATTGGATGTTATGTAGCCACTTCAGGGCCTACATTCGAAACCCCTAAAGAATATCAATACTTTAGAATTATTGGAGGTGATACAGTAGGAATGTCAACTGTCCCTGAAGTTATTGTTGCCCGCCACATGGGTATTCCCTGTTTTGCCATTTCTATTATTACCGACCTTGGTGTCCCCGGAAAAATTGTACAGGTAACGCACGAAGAAGTACAGAAAGTGGCTGCCAAAGCAGAAACTAAAATGACACTCATTATGAAAGAGCTTATTGCTCAGATTTAAAAATTTGCCGGAATTCTCCGGCTTTTTTTATGAAGAAACAAAACAAAACATTTCAGCTAAAAAATGTGATTAGCGTATCGTTTGCGCATTTTATGCATGATGTGTACTCTGCATTTCTTGCGCCTATTGTTCCTCTGTTAAAAGAAAAACTTAAGATTAACAATACACTGGTTAGTTTGCTGTTTGTTGCTCAACAAATTCCTTCGTTATTTAATCCTTTTATCGGAATTATTGCCGACAACTTAAAAATCAGGTACATGGTAATTCTGGCTCCTGCCGTTACAACCATATGCATGAGCCTGATTGGGTTAGCTCCACATTATATTATTTTAGTTATCATGCTTTTTGTAATGGGTATTAGCAATGCCATGTTTCATGTCCCTACCCCTGTTTTAATAAAGAAAATTGCCGGAAACCGTGTAGGTAAAGGAATGAGCTTTTACATGTTAGGAGGTGAAGCAGCAAGGACAGTGGGCCCGTTAGTAATTGTTGCTGCTGTAAATTATTGGACACTCGAAGGCACTTACCGGTTGATTCCCTTTGGACTTTTTGCTTCTGTCCTTCTCTATTTCAGGCTTAGAAATATCAATGTTTCAGAAAGCATTGACCGGCCTCGTCCCATGAAAGGGATAAAAGCTACTTTTAAAGAGCACCTGCCATTCTTTATCCTTATTGCCGGAGTAATGTTTTTTCGTGGTTTTATGAAAACCTCATTAACCAATTTTTTACCTACTTATTTAGATGAAAAAGGAGGTAGTTTATGGCTGGGAGGTATCTCCCTTTCGGTTTTCGAGTTTGCCGGTGCTGCAGGGGCTTATCTTTCCGGCACTTTTTCTGATAAAATCGGGCGATTAAAAATGCTAACCCTTATTATACTTGTTTCACCATTTCTTATGCTTGCATTTGTATATGCTGAGGGCGGAATGATATTTCCTGTGTTGTTACTCCTGGGATTTTTTCTTATTTCCTCTACCCCTGTTATATTAGCGCTGGTAATGGATATTGACTCTGAACATCAGGCTTTCCTAAGTGGAATTTTTATGTTTATCTCTTTTGTTTCCACTTCAGTAACTGCTTTTTTTATTGGTGTTTTAAGTGATTTTATTGGATTGGTTGATACTTACAAAGTAGCATCGTTACTGGCATTTTTAGCCATTCCTTTTGTTTTAATTTTAAGAAAACGATTTAAATAATAAAGTGTTACCTTTGATAAAAAACAGGGAATAAAATATATATTAAATGCAATCTTTTTTCGGAAAAATAAATTTAATAGGTGATAAAGTGCTTAATACAAATATAAGTGCAGCACTTCATGGCCTTGCTTTCGAAAAAAAACGAAAACGATCTATTCATTGTCATGACAATTACGGGTTTGGAGCTATTGAATTTTTTGCAAAAAGACATACAAGAAATGAACACTCCATTTTTCAGAAAAATTCTTTATTAATTATTGGCGATTGTAGGATTGACAACAGGGAAACGCTAATTGAACAACTCAAAATAAATGATCCCAATATTCCGGATCTTCAATTAATACTCCAGTGCTATCAACAATGGAAAACCGATTGTCCTGAATATTTAACCGGCGATTTTGCTTTTGCCATTTGGGATAGCGAAAAAGAAGAACTTTTTTGTGCCAGAGACCATTTTGGGGTAAAACCTTTCAATTATTATTTGGATGAACAACAAATTATATTCTCGTCAGAAATAAGAGGTATCCTGAGTCAGAAAAATATAAAGTTAACCATCGACCAGCAATTCATTGCCGACACAATATCTATTATAAAATCTGAACATTATCGGTCAACGTTTAATGAAATTAAAAAACTTCCCCCTGCACATTACCTTTATTTAAAAAATGGCCAATTAACTGTAACAAGATACTGGAATTTAAAGCCATCGAAAATCAAATTTGAAACAGAGCATGAGTTTTTAACACAATTTAAAAACTTACTATTTCAAGCGGTTTTTCGAAGAGTGCAAGACCCTGTAAATTACGGAACCGAACTTAGTGGTGGAATAGACTCATCAAGTATTACATCCATAGCAGCACAAAATGTTTCCATTAAAACTTTTTCGCATGTAATGCCTGATAACAAAATAGGTAAAGTAAATCCATTTAAGGATGAAAAAAAATATATTAACTTACTTACCGATTTCTGTAATTTAAAAGATCGATTCTATATCACATCTGAAAAAAAAGGCATAACCGATGCTTTAAAAAATAGCCTTTCGCTAAACAGATGCATTGTTCAGCAAAATTTCAGTGTTTTCTCCGACCAGCTATATCAAGCAGCCGAAGAACAAAACATTCAGGTATTATTATCTGGTTTTGGTGGAGATGAAGTAGTTACATCCAAATCAGGAAATTATTTAAAAGAAATTATAAACAAAAAAACATTCACCAAAGACCTTAAAAAACAGGGTTACTCTACATTTTCTATTTTCTTTACACAACTAAAAATACGTTTAAAAAATACATTTCCTCAATTAACAGGGATATTTATACGCCTACTAAAAGGCAAAAAGTGGTGGGCCGCGAAATATGAAAACTTAGCGGTCAATCCATCTTTTAATCGAAACCTGCATATCAAAACCCGCTATTTACATTATTACAAAGCCATCCGAAAAGACAATTTAATTGATCAATCGATAGAAAGAATTACTCATCCCCATGTTGCTCAACGTTTAGAATACTGTTCACTGGCAGCGAAGCAATACGGTATAGAATACAGATACCCTTTACTCGATAAAGATTTAATTGAATTTTATCTTTCCATGCCACCTCATTTGAAAGCACAAAAAGGAATTTTAAGATATGCTATCCGTCAGGTAATGGAAGGTTACTTACCCGATGAAATCAGATGGAGAAACGATAAAAGCGGAGCTACTATTCCAACAGTATATTTACGTACATTGAAAGATAAAGATAAAATTATTGAAATCATTGAACAAGCAAAATCAAATCCTAACATAACCCAATATATTGATATGCAGAAATATGAAAAATGGTGTAGTGTTTTTTTTCAACGTTCACAAAATGATAAATTTATCAACCCGGGTGCATTTTATAATTATCTTAAATTAATTTTATTTATCAATGATAACCCATCGTTATTTGAATGATAAAACAACCACAACATATTATTTCTTCATTTTCAAATGAATTACAATTATTGATTCTGCTTTCACAACACAATTTAAACAAGGTAGAAATTGATAAAATAAAAACATTTGAAAAATTTGTTGATTGGAAATTATTTGTTGAGTTAGCCCACAAGCACCGATTAATTTCACATGTTTTAAAACAAATAAAACAATATCCACACTTTTTAAAACCGGAAATAAAAAAGCAATTAAAAGTAATGCAACAGGGTCTTTCAAAAAAAGCATTACTCTACAGCCAATATTTATTAAAAATTAGTGAACACTTATACAAAGAAAGCATTCCTCACACTTTTTTTAAAGGCCCGCTATTGTCATTAGAGTTATATAATGACATCGGTTTTAGAGATTATCGAGATATTGATTTACTTGTACCGATTAGCCACATTGAAAAGGCCAGAAAAATTATTCAGGATTTAGGGTTTGTTATGCTTGCGCCTAAAAAAAGTTTAAGTAAAAAACAGAAATCAATAAATTACACCATAAGCCATCATTATCACCTCTCAAAACCTGGTGCGTCTATCGAAATTGAATTACATTGGCATCTAACCAATCCAAGAAGTTATTTTCCCTTAGAGACCCCAAAAATCATTGATGATTCAATTAACATTGAAATAGCTAAACAAAAACTACCCTATATTTCCAAACCCGAAAACATTGTTTTTCTTGCAGCACACGGCGCTATTCACCAATGGTATAGGCTTTTTTGGTTAAAAGACTTTTCTGAAATTATACGTCAAAACTCCGAAGAAGAAATTTATAAAGCCTGGAAATTATCAGAAAAAAACAAGCTAGATAAAACTTTTCAGCAAGCTTGTACCCTTTCAAAACAACTTTACAAAATCGAAATCCCCAAATATATTAATAACATTAACTACACGGATTCATTATTTCAACACCCCATTAAGTCCATATCAAACAAAGATTTAAGACAGCAGGGGATCGGTGGTAAAATAAAATTTGTTCTGTACCGTTTAAAACTAAAACCTGATATCAATTATTTTTTTAGTCTTATCTTCAGACTCCGGACTCACTTCACCGATTGGGAAATTTTACCGTTGCCCAACGCATTATTTTTTCTCTATTATATCTTTCGCCCGTTTATCTTAACGTATAAATTTCTTAGCAGAAAAAACTAAACATTTTTACAAAATTTGCATTTTTTTAATTTATTTATTCGCCAAAAAAATTAGTGCTTTTCAAATATTTTATGTTATTTTATTTTTTAAAAGGGATTATCAACCTTTTGCCTATGGATATTAATACCACTTACTGGTTTTTCGAAAGGATTAAAGAAGACAACTTATGTATGTTGTACAGTGGTAATTTTAGCGATGAAATTACCAATAAGCTTATTGAATTAAGCGAATACAACATTAATAATATTGATGCCCTTTCGAAGATGAAGAAAAAAGCATCATTTCTTATGGCCGAATGCTTCCAAAACATTGTACGCCATGGTGAAAAAATTAAACAATTGCATAGTGACGGATTTTTTCTAACCAAAAACTGGGGCGGGGTATATTATATTACTTCTGGTAATTTAATCGAAAAAAACAAAATTGAAAATCTTCAAAATCAACTCGAAAAAGTCAACAGCCTGTCTAAAGAGGAGCTAAAAATATTATATCGTAAGGTTCTCGAAAACAACGAAATATCTGATAAAGGAGGAGCGGGGCTTGGATTAATAGAAATGGCCCGAAAATCAGGACAAAAGCTCGATTACCTATTTGAAAACAAGGATAACAGCTTTTCATATTTCTACAATCAAATCATGCTAAAATCTGATATTGATGAGCTCAATAAAATTGTTAGTGATTTCCCGCTTACCGATTCGATAAGTTATCATAAAAAAATGGTGGAAAAAGATATTATGTTTATCCATAAAGGAGATTTTTCTCAGGATTCAATATTTCCGGTCTTAAAAATTATTGAAGAGAATTTACAGGAAGAGTTTCATAACTCTACACAAAAAAAGAAAATATTTCATATACTGGTAGAGCTTTTACAAAATATTAGCAAGCATTGTTTAAAAATTGGAGACAAAAAAGAGGGTATATTTTTAATTGGCAACAGCGATTCAAATTTTGTAATTAATACCGGAAACCTTATTGAAAATAAGAACATAAAAAAATTTCAAAAATTGCTCAATGAAATCAATAATTTAAATCGAAAAGAGTTAAAAAACTTATATCTTAGAAAACTAAGAGATCGAAACCTCCCCTCCAATGGTGGAGCTGAGATAGGCTTAATTGATATTGCGAGAAGAATAATATCTCCAATAAATTATGATTTCCACCAAATTGATGAAGAAAAATCTTTTTTTACGATGAATGTAATTGCTTAACTATGCATCAGACTTTTGAATCAACAGAAACACGCGATAAACCCTATATTATTTTTGATCCTCAGAATAACCGTTTCGAAATTAAAGGAAACTCACTGCCCGAAGACACAACTTTATTTTATAAACCGGTAATTGAATGGATTATTGAGTATGCAAAAAATCCGAACGAAAAAACTCACCTAATTTGCAGCCTCGATTATTTCAACTCCTCATCGGCAAAAATGTTATATGAATTATTTATTGAACTTGAAAAAATTAAAGATTCAGGTAATGAAGTGAAAGTAACCTGGTATTTCGATCCGGATGATCATCTAATTGAAGAGAAAGGGATGGAATTTCAATCGATCCTGGAAATACCTTTTAATGTGTTGGAGAAAAAAAGTTGAGCAAAAAAATTATTCATAGGATACAAAAAATCGTTTACGAATAAAACATGCTATTGCAGCAGGGATAGCACACAAAATAGTGCTTACAGGTGTAAAAGTACAATGTGCCTTATAACCAAGCATACATGCTTTGCTTGCTTGCTCGGCAGGAATTAATGTAGACAATGCACAGA
>JAXHVS010000052.1:0-4452 GCA_034189025.1 Bacteroidota bacterium | reverse complement strand
CGTAATCCATAAACCGTATGTTTAAAATAACTGGATGATGGTGTGTTACTTTGCGTTTTTAGGTATTGCAAGTAATCTAACACCTGATCTTCATCCAGTTCTTCCGGACTACAGTTAAAATGTAAGGCCATTGTGGCCAGGCATCGGGTGTAATTTGATAAAGTGCTCTTGCTTTTACCGGAAATTTCAATGTACCGCTTGAGTTTTAAATAAAGTTCATTAAATTTAGGAAGTGAAAAACAAGCGCGTTCAATTAAAGTAATGCTTTTTTTTTCATAACTAATAATTATTGATGAATAAACCTAAAGGTACAAAGATTTTTCTTTAGCTACCTTTAGGTTTCGTTCAACATAAGGTATAGAAGAATAGATACCTATTATTGGGGTATGTCCAAAAAATTACATACCCAGTCTTTTTATCATTCTAACATTAATCCGATTGAATAATAATTGCGGGGATAAGCTTCGCCAGTTAAAATGATCAAAGTCATTGCTAAAAGCAATATAATAATCAATATTATTATTGATAAACTCATTTTTAACATGCGGTTGAAAATTTATTCCAACAATCCATCCATCCTCAATATCATCAAACCACTCTTCATAATAAGAATCGTCTGATGCATGAAAATTTAGAATATTCTCACCAATTAAGATAAATTTATTTACTTGTTGATTTGTTAAGGGATCGATAACCTCACGTTTTAAAAACATTACATCATTATACAAGGTATCATTCCATTCGCCTAAAAATTCAATAATTGTAAAACCCTTATCGTAATCAGTAAATAAAACCTTAAGATATAAGGTTTCTGAGCCAAAATCATCCCATTGAGGATGAATCAAATAGTTATAGATGGCATGGGTAAATTCAAATTCACTATATATTCTTCCAAAAAAAGGAGACCGCTCATCCTCTGATGCAATATAGTACTTACGCCACGAATAAAAAGGCTCCAAAAGATGCATATTGTTTTTTTACTTGAATTAAATCAAAATTACTGTTAATCAATAAAAATAATCTTTATTTTTACATTAAATTAAAAGACTTAGGATTATGAAAAAGACACTCATTTTATTATTGATAATCTTTCAATTTTCAGGTGCAATAAAATCACAAAATAAGCAAATAATCGTGGATAATAATAATCGTTTTGCAATTGATCTTTACAAAGAATTAAAAGGTAGCGGGGAAAACCTGATATTTTCTCCTTTTAGCATATCTTCTGCTATGGCAATGACCTATGCAGGCGCTAAAAATAATACAGCCAAAGAATTCCAAAAAACTTTGTTTTTCTTAGAAGATAAACAATTATTCCACCAGGAGTTTAGCGGTTTGTTCAAAGGAATTGTTGCGGATAAAAAAAGCAGTGTTGAATTTTACAATGCTAATTCGTTGTGGATACAGCAAAATTTTAATTTAAAAGAAGATTTTTTAACCATTCAAAAAGAGTATTATTCATCAGCACTATTTTATACCGACTTTTATCAGGCCAAAAAGGCAGCCAACGAAATTAACGGATGGGTTGAAAAAAATACCCGAAATAAAATTACAAACCTTCTTCAGCCTTCGGCTTTAAGCTCCGATACACGTTTAGTACTAGTGAATGCATTGTATTTTAAGGGAGATTGGAATAAACCTTTCAGAGAAGAAAAAAATAGTGAAGAAAAGTTTACCATCTCCAAAAAGGAAGAGGTAACCACCACGTTTATGAATGGTCAGATAACAACCTGGTACTACAAAGATTGTTTAAAAGAAATCATTGAAATACCTTATGCCAACAGAGATTATTCGATGATGATTATCTTACCCAAAAACTATCGGAAACTAAAATGGGTAGAGCGTTTTTTATCGGTAAAATGTATGGAAAGGTATGAAGATAAAAAAGAAAAGTTTAAAGTCAATCTATCCATTCCTAAATTTAAAATGGGGAGTGAATTTAACTTAAAGGAGGTTTTTCAGGCGCTGGGTATGAAAGATGCTTTTGCTGGTTCTGCTGATTTTTCGGGGATGACCGAAGAGACCCGGTTGTTTATTGATGAAGTGATCCATAAAGCCGTTATTGATGTGAACGAAGCAGGAACAGAGGCTGCTGCGGCTACCGCAGTGGTTATGCGAAAAACATCGGTATTAATGGAAAGCGTTACCTTTAAAGCCGACCGCCCTTTTATTTATGCTATCCGAAATACCCGCGACGGCACCATCTACTTTCTTGGAAAGGTAATGAATCCGGAAAAATAGCTAAAACGTAATGAAAACTAAAAATAAAAAAACATGAAAAAAATTTTTACTTTATTAATTGCCCTGTTTATGTCATTTAACGTGTTTGCCGATCACGTTAATAAAGAGGAAGCAAAACAATTGGCTGCAAAATTTTATTCCGCTTATGCCCCATCGGCTAAGGCAGATGCCAACGTGGATAAAATATTTATTGAAACCTTTAAAGGCAAAGAATCTTTTTATATTATTAGTTTTGATAAAGGAGGCTTTGTGATTATCTCTGCTGATGATTATGCCGTTCCGGTTCTTGGATATTCTTTTACCAATCCTGCTAAGGAAACATATGGTGCTAACATTAAATATTTGTTTGACCGTTATAAGCTGGAAATTGAAGAAGTTAGAACCCTAAAATTAGAAAATGACCAAATAAAAATTGACTGGGAAAACTTAAGAAATGCAAAATTAAAAGGCGAAATAAAAGCAGTTGGTCCTTTACTTGAAACTACCTGGGATCAATCACCTAACTATAATAAATTTTGCCCCGGGGGATCTCCTGTCGGATGTGTAGCTACAGCTATGTCACAAATTATGAATTATCATGAATGGCCCTCTTCCGGAAACGGATGGAATAGTTACATTCCATCTGACCATCCTGAATATGGAAAACAAATGGCTAATTTTGCCAATGAAGTTTATGATTGGCAGAATATGCCAAATGAACTAACTGGTTCAAGTTCTGAAGCTGAAATTGATGCCACAGCTATTTTAAACTACCATGCGGGAGTGGCCGTTAATATGAATTATGCACCCGATGCGTCCGGAGCACAAACTAATGATGTGCTATATGCCATGTCTTCATATTTTAAATATGATCCTGCAACATTAGAGTTAATAACCTATGATCCCGAAGAAGAAACCGGATATTTTAATAAAATTAAAACCGAAATTAATAAAGGAAGACCCATATATTACGATGGTTATAAAGGAAACGAAGGCCATGCCTGGGTTTGTGATGGTTATGATAATGATGATAAAGTTCATATTAACTGGGGTTGGGGAGGATCATATAATGGATATTTTCTTCTTTCTGATATGGCTCCTGGCAGCTATGATTTTACCGAAGGGAATGCCATGATTATTGGCATTCAACCCGGGAGTGCTTATCAGGATATGTTATGGACAAAACAAGCCAGTAGCTTTGCAGAACCTGCCAGAGGCATTGATTATCTTTTTGCTGTTAATGAAAGAGTAGCCTGGGCAATTGCTTATGATGGGCATGGCACTACAAATTATTTGAAAGAATTTACAAAAACAACTAATGGCAATGATTGGGAATCAGGAGAGATTAATGCTCCCGAAACCGATGGATATGGGTCGTCAATGATTACTGCTGTTGATGAAAATACTGCCTGGGTAGCGCTTTACGATCCCGAAAACGGTGGTGGCAAAATCGTCAAAACCTCTGATGGAGGTGAAAATTGGATTCATCAGTCTTCCGCTGCTTTTGCAGCTCCCAATGGTTTTCCTAATGTTGTTCATTTTTGGGATGACAATAACGGTTGGTGCCAGGGAGACCCTAATGATGGTTATTTTGAATTATATACTACTACAGATGGTGGAAATAACTGGGCCAGAGTACCTGAGGAAAACATACCTGCAAACCAAAGTGGGGAATATGGATATGTTGGTTTCTACGATGTTTATGAAGATATTGTATGGTTTTCTACCAACAAGGGAAGAATTTTTAAATCTACTGACAAAGGATACCATTGGGAAGTATATCAAACTCCAATATCTAATGCACGTTTTGAATTATCGTTTAAAAACGAAAATGTTGGTATCATTCAGAAAAGAGGCTCAGAAGATAATAAAGTTCAATATATTACTACCGATGGTGGTGAAAACTGGGCCGAATTAAATCCAACAGGGAACTTTTACACCAATAGCTTTACCTATGTTCCCGATACAAATATTTTAATATCCACAGGATCCGACTATCAAACTCCTTTTATGGGCATTTCCTATAGCACCGACGATGGGCAAACATTTGTTGATTATGCCGATTTTTATAAAAACTACCAGTTTTTAGCTTTAGGCTCTGCAGGAATTAATGCAACCTGGGCTGGGGCTTTTAGTTTGAGTGTTAATAAAGATGGTATGTGGAAATATGGAGAGAAATATGATTCTCTAGACTTTTCAGTAAATAAACGAAAGGTATGTATTAATGATTCT
>JAXHVS010000051.1:2390-20374 GCA_034189025.1 Bacteroidota bacterium | reverse complement strand
ACATTTTTTAAACCACAAAAGATATAATTTAAAAGAAAAGTTATTAATATATATTTCTATTAACAACATGTTAATAATAATATTAAATATTTATAAATCAATACATTAATAATAATTTAAATTGTTAAAAAACGTTTAACAATTTTTTAATATCATAAAAGTCAAGATAATTATTAAAAATTTTAGAACAATATTAACAGGATATCATTATTATTATATAGATATAAATTTTAAATAATTAAATATAATATGAATGTTGAAAAAGATATTTTAGAAAAAGGATTTATAGATAAAAAGCCTGAAAATAATATCCATATTTTAGATGAGATTAATAAACTAAAAAAAGAAAAAAATGCAATTATTTTAGCACATTATTATCAAACAGCAGACATACAAGACTTAGCAGATTTTGTTGGTGATAGTTTAGCTTTATCTCAAAAGGCAGCAGAAACTGATGCTGATATTATTTTATTTGCTGGTGTTCATTTTATGGCCGAAACAGCCAAAATTCTTTCTCCAAAATCTAAAGTGTTAATACCTGATTTAAATGCTGGTTGTTCTTTGGCTGATTCTTGTCCAGCTGATAAATTTGAAGCTTTTATTAAAAAATATCCGGATCATTTAGTGATTTCATATGTAAATACAACCGCAAAAATAAAAACTTTAACCGATATTTGTTGTACTTCTACTAATGCATTGAAAATTATAGAATCATTACCAAAAAATCAAAAAATAATTTTTGCACCGGATAAAAATCTTGGTAGTTATATTCAAAGAGTTACAGGACGAGAAATGGTTATTTGGGATGGAGCTTGTCATGTACATGAAGAGTTTTCGTTAGAGGGAATTTTAGATTTAAAAAAGCATTATCCTCATGCTAAAATAATTTCACACCCCGAGTGTCAAAAGCCAGTTCAATTGGTTTCTGATTTTGTTGGTTCTACTGCAGCACTTTTAAAATATACTAAATCAGATGAAAGTAGAGAATATATTGTGGCAACAGAATCAGGCATTTTGCATCAAATGGTAAAGCAAAATCCTGAAAAAACCTTTATTGTTGCTCCTCCAAAAGATTCAACTTGCGGTTGTAATGATTGCAATTTTATGAAATTAATAACGGTTAATAAAATTTATAACACTTTAAAATACGAACTTCCTGAAGTTATTTTAGATGAAGAAACTATGAATAAAGCCCGAAAATCTATTGATAAAATGTTAGAAATTTCTAAACAATTTAATTTATAAATTTTTTTTTGTTTGAAAGAAAAGCAGGGTTTTTATCCCTGCTTTTTTTATATCTTTAAAAACTGTTTAAATTTTTTAGGGTGAAAAAGTTAATATTTATTTTTTACTTATTTTTTTTAGTTCAGTTTGTATTTTCACAAACAAAATCAGATACTGTTTATAAAGAATATTTCCATGGTAACGGTCAAATAGCCAGTAAGGGATATTTAATAAATGGAAAACCCGAAGGTAAGTGGAAGTCTTATCATATGAGTGGTGTAAGGCTTTCTATTGGAAAATGGGAAAAAGGAAAATTAGACAGTACCTGGATATTTTTTAACCATACCGGCGATACCTCAAAGATTATTAATTATTTGCAGGGAAAAAAGAACGGATATGTTTATAGTTATTATCCTGCTGATGACGGTAAAATTCAATTGCAATCAAAAGAATTATATTTAAATGATAAAAGAAATGGAAAAGCTTATCATTATTATCGTAATGGTAAATTAAAAAAAATAATTTCATTTGTTGATGATGTTAAAAATGGGCTGGCTTTTACATTTGATACTGATAGCAATATCATTTCTATTACGCGATATCGCAATAATGAGGTAATTTTATACGAAGAAATTAACCGTTATAATGAAAAAAATGAAAAAACGGGGGTTTGGAAATCTTTTTATACAGACGGTATAGTAAAAGAAGAAAAAGAGTATTTAAATGGGAAACTAAATGGTATTTATAAAATTTATAATAAAGATGGTTTTTTGATTAGTGCTTTACAGTATGAAAATGGAGAATTAATAGAAAAAAAAGATAGTTTCGTTAGCGATATTGATGTTAGAGAAAAATTTGATGAAAATGAAAATTTAATTTTTCAGGGAAGTTATTTAAATCATAAACCTATTGGTATTCATCGATATTTTGATAAAAAAGGAAATGTTATTCAATCTAAATTATATAATGCTTATCATCAATTAATAAGTGAAGGAATAATTGAGTTAGATGGAAAAAAACAAGGACAATGGATTGATTATTATCCCGAAGGAAATATAAAAGCAGAAGGATATTATAAAAATGATAAAAAAACCGGTAAATGGATTTTTTATTTTCCTAACGAACGTGTGAAACAAACCGGTACTTATAGTAACGGAAAGTTATCCGGTAGTTGGAAATGGTATTTTAAAAACGGCCAACTTCGAAAAGAAGAGTTTTATATTTATGGTTTGCCCGATGGGGAATCGATTGAATATTCTGATTCAGGAACCGTAATTGCTAAAGGAAATTATATTCAGGGAGAAAAAGAAGGTGTTTGGAATTATGATATAGGAGACCAAACAGAAACCGGAAAATATGTTATGGGATTAAAAGACGGAAAATGGAAAAGGTATTATAAATCGAATGGTAAATTAGCTTATGAAGGTTTGTTTTTACAAGGTAGCCGTGATGGAAAACATGTATATTATTTTCCAAATGGCAATATTAAAGAAATTCAATATTATGAAACAGGGCAAAAAGAAAAATCATGGTCTAAATATGATGATAATGGAGAATTATTATTAGTTGTACAGTATAAACAAGATAAAATTCATAAAATTAACGGAGTAAAAATAGATTTTACAAATAACAACGAACAATAGATTTGTTAAATTTGTAAAGAAATTTATTTACATGGAAGAATTTAATATAAGGAAAGAAAATTATTTAGACCGCGACCGGGAGTTTGAAATTAAACTTAGGCCTTTAAATTTTAATGATTTTAAAGGGCAGTTTAAAGTGGTAGAAAATTTACAGGTATTTGTACAAGCGGCTAAAATGCGTTCCGAAGCATTAGACCATGTTTTATTACACGGCCCTCCTGGATTAGGAAAAACAACACTTGCCAATATTATTGCCAATGAATTAAATGTGAATTTAAAACTTACCTCAGGCCCGGTTTTAGATAAACCTGGTGATTTAGCTGGGTTATTAACTAATCTGGAAGAAGGTGATGTTTTGTTTATTGATGAGATTCATCGATTAAGCCCGGTGGTAGAAGAGTACCTTTATTCGGCCATGGAAGATTATAAGATTGACATTATGATTGATAAAGGGCCGAGTGCACGAAGTGTACAGATTGATCTTAATCCTTTTACTTTAATTGGTGCAACTACACGTTCAGGATTATTAACCAGCCCGTTGCGAGCACGTTTTGGAATTAGTTTACATTTAGAATATTACGATCATGATACCTTAAGTAAGATTATTAAACGGTCGTCTAAAATTTTAAATGTAGATGTTGCAGCCAATGCAGCTGATGAAATTTCATCACGTTCGCGCGGAACCCCCAGAATTGCAAATGCTTTATTGCGACGAGTTCGTGATTTTGCCCAAGTAAAAGGCAACGGAAAAATCGATATTGAAATTTCACGATATGCTTTAAAAGCGCTTAATATTGATAAACATGGATTGGATGAAATGGATAATAAGATTTTATTAACCATAATTGATAAATTCAGCGGCGGGCCTGTTGGCCTTAATACTATTGCTACGGCTATTGGAGAGGATAGTGGTACTATTGAAGAAGTTTATGAGCCATTTTTAATAAAAGAAGGTTTTTTGAAACGAACCCCACGCGGAAGAGAAGCTACAGAATTTGCATATAAACATTTAAATCGGGTACAAAGGAGAGGCGATCAGCAAGATCTTTTTAATTAAAAGCATTCGAAATTTTTTCCAATCGTTTAATATCTAAAATTTTTATTTTTCTTCCATTTAAATCAATCAATTGATCTTGTTTAAATTCGGATAAAAGGCGAATAACCGATTCGGTTGCCGTACCAACAATATTGGCTAATTCTTCGCGGGTTAATGAAATTTGCAATATCTGATCTTCATCTAAATCGAAAATTTCTTTTAGGCTTAATAGTATTTCGGCAAGTCTTTCCCGAACAGTTTTTTGGGCTATATCCGTAATAAAAGAATTTGCTTCGCCTAATTCTTTGCAGGTTTGTTGCATCATAGCCATGGAAAAATTACCATTAGTTTTTACTAGGCTTATTAATGTTTCGCCGGGAATAAAGCATAATATAGCATCTTCAATCACTTTTGCCGATGAGCAGGCTAAATCGTTGCTCAAGATAGAACGGTAACCTATTATATCTCCTTGTTTAGCAAAAGCAATAATCTGTTCGCGTCCATCAATGCCTGTTTTATAAATTTTTAAAATACCTGAATTTATACAATAAAAACCGTTGGTTCGGCTGCCTTCATGATAAATAATACTTCCACGTTTGTATGAATTGCAAACTTTTTCTTTTTCTACTTTCAAATGTTCTTCTGGCGTAAGATGTTTAAAAATAGAATCAATAAGGTTAATACAGTTATCGCATGATGGTATTTGTTCACGATTTTTCATTTGTACACATCGGTATTATTTATTTTAAAATCAACAAATAAACACAATTTTGTAATTTATTTTTCAATAATCTAAAACACAAAATTAACTTTTTTGTTTTATAATTAAGGAATTTGCAATATATTATTTAACAGTATATTTGTAAAAATAGTATAATATTAAAATATATAAAGATATGAGAACTTCATTAAATTTAAACTGGAAAAAAGGAATGGCATTTGAGACCGAACTTAATGGCCATAAAATAGTTATTGATGCTGATAGTGCTGTTGGTGGGAAAAATCTTGGGCCAAGGCCAAAACCGCTTATGTTATTGGCTTTGGCCGGGTGTACCGGAATGGATGTTATTTCAATTTTAAAAAAAATGCGTGTTGAATTAGATGACTTTAATGTTGAAGTGATTGCCAATAATACAGATGAACATCCAAAGCATTACGATGAGATGAAAGTAATTTATAAATTCTGGGGAAAAGAATTACCTGAAGATAAAATTAATAAAGCTGTTAATTTATCCGAGGAGAGATATTGTGGTGTGAGTTTTGTTTACAGAAAGTATGTAAAAATGAGTACCGAAATACAGATTAACCCCAAAAAATAGCATAATAAATATTACATAAAAAGAAACCCTGCTTTATAATGGAGCAGGGTTTTTTGTTTATTTAAAATTAAAGAATAATGCTAATTCGACGATTTAAATTGATTTAAAAAACGCACATCGTTTTCAAAATAAAGGCGAAGGTCGTTAATTCCGTATTTTAACATAGCAATTCGCTCAATACCCATACCGAAAGCAAAACCAGTATACTTTTTACTATCAATAGTACAACTTTCGAGTACGTTTGGATCGACCATTCCACAGCCTAAAATTTCAAGCCAGCCGGTATATTTACATACATTACATCCTTTACCATGGCAAATATTACAGGCGACATCCAATTCTGCTGAGGGTTCGGTAAATGGAAAATAAGAGGGCCGTAACCTTATTTTGGTTTCTTTGCCAAACATCTCTTTAGCAAAATATAATAATGTTTGTTTTAAATCAGCAAACGAAACATTTTCATCAATATACAATCCTTCTACCTGATGAAATATACAATGTGCACGGGCACTAATGGCTTCGTTTCTAAAAACGCGGCCAGGCGAAATAGTCCGAATAGGTGGTTGTGAATTTTCCATCACGCGCACCTGAACTGATGAAGTATGTGTGCGCAATAAAATATCAGGATTTTTTTCAATAAAAAACGTATCCTGCATATCTCTTGCGGGGTGCTCTTCCGGAAAATTTAATGCAGAGAATACATGCCAATCGTCTTCAATTTCAGGCCCTTCGGAAATGGTAAAACCCAATCGTTTAAAAATATCAATAATTTCGTTTCGCACAACAGATAAGGGATGACGGGTACCCATATTGATGGGATCACCTGGTAAGCTTAAATCAATATCCGAATGGCTATCAGATTTTTCTTCCAGGGCATTTTTAAGCTCATTAATTTTTTGTTGTAACGAAACTTTCAGGTCATTTAATTTTTGGCCTACCTCTTTTTTGTTTTCACGTGGAACATTTTTGAACTCTGCAAATAAATCATTAATTATTCCTTTTTTGCCTAAATATTTTATCCGAAATGCTTCAATATCTTCGAGATTATCTGCAATAAACGATTTACTTTCTTCAAGATATTTATTAATCTTATCAATCATCATATTTATTATAATTTTTTAATTGTCATTTTGATATCTTTCAGCGGGCGGTCGTTTTCATCGGTTTCAACAGCAGCAATTTTATCTATTACTTCAAGCCCTTCAATTACTTCGCCAAAAACAGTGTAGGCTCCGTCAAGATGAGGTGTTCCACCAATGGTTTGATAAACTTTTCGTTTATCTTTTGGAATTTTGTACATACCTTCTTTTTTAAATTGCTTTTCTGCTTTTTCTCTGGCTTCTTTTACTATAACAGGGTAATCGATAGCACCGCCTGTTTCGTATGCGTTTTCTTCAGCTTGTTTTATGTATTTTGTAATTAATTTATTTAATCGCGAGGCGTTTATTCGGTTCTCAACTTTTTTGATATCTTCGTCGCTAAATATTTTACCCTGTACAATATAAAACTGAGATCCTGCCGAGCGCATTTCCGGATTTACATCATCTCCTTCGCGTGCTGCAGCAATAACTCCTTTTTTATGAAAAATAGTATCCACAAATTCAGCGGGAATTGTGTATCCAGGGCCTCCGTTTCCAAGCATTTCACCTGGTTTTGCATTGCGCGAGTCTGGATCTCCACCTTGTATCATAAAATCTTCAATAACACGATGAAAAAGTAATCCATCAAAATAACCTTGTTCAATGAGTTTTTTAAAATTTTTTTTATGCAACGGGGTTTGATCATATAATTTAAAAATCATATCACCATATTCGGTCTCAATTTTATAATGTTCGGTTTTTTTTTCTTTTTTTATCGGTATATCACAACCATTTATAAATAAAATAACCGAAAAAATAATTATAATTATTTTTTTCATCGTAATTTAGCACATTAATTTAGAAAGCAAAAATACCAATATTTCATTAGAATTAAAATAATCATTATGAAAACGAAAAATTTGTTCATCGCACTTTTTTTTTGTTTGCTGTATATTCATTCTTTTTCGCAAGAAAAAAAGGTGGGATTGGTTTTGAGTGGAGGAGGAGCCAAAGGATTGGCACATATTGGTGTTATTAAAGCGTTAGAAGAAAATAATATACCTATTGATTATGTAGCCGGAACTTCTATGGGTGCTATTGTAGGTGGTTTATATGCTATTGGTTATTCACCCGACGAAATGGAACAATTAGTATTATCTGATGAATTTCGAAATTGGGCCTACGGAAATATTGAAAAGGATTATATTTATTATTTTAAAAAATCTCCCATTGCTGCAGATATGATAAATATTAAAATTCGTATCAAAGATTCAGCAGCAAAAGCCGAGCTACCCACAAATTTGGTCCCTACCCATCAGATGGATTTTGCTGCGATGCAAATTTTTAGCCCGGCAAATGCTGCCGCAAATTCCAATTTCGATAGTTTGTTTGTTCCCTTTCGTTGCGTGGGCACTGATATTTATAATAATAAAGGCAAGATTTTTAAAAATGGTAATTTAGGTTCAGCTATTCGTGCTTCCATGACATTCCCCTTTTATTTTAAGCCTATTGAAATTGATAGTATTTTATATTTTGACGGGGGAATGAAAAATAATTTTCCTTACGATGTGATGATGAACGATTTTGCTCCAGATTACATCATAGGAAGCAAAACTGCTGATAATTCTCCTAAACCCGATCCCGATAATGTAGTTGTACAATTAGAAAATATGTTGATGGAAAAGGTGGATTATGACCTTCCTGATCATGGGGTTTTAATTGAATCGAAATTTGTAAATGTAAAATTGCTTGATTTTGATAAAGCTGCGAACATTATCCAAAAAGGGTATGATAAAACCTATGAAATGATCGATAGTATTAAAAAGGTGATTCCAATTCGAAGAGATACTATAACGTTGATGCAAAGAAGAGACCAGTATAAATCAAAACTTCCACCATTATTGTTTAAAGATGTTGTGATAGATGGATTAAACAGCAAAGAAAAAGATTATGTGAAAAAAAGCATTTTCCACCGTGATTCTATTTTTACCATTGATGAATTAAAAGAAACATATTTTAAGCTTTTAGCGGATGGCACTATTTCTTCTATTTATCCTGAAGCATTTTATGATAAAAAGAATGAATTTTTTCGATTAAAAATGAAAGTTGATGAAGAGAGTAGATTTATTGCGCGAATTGGTGCCAATATTTCATCCAGTTCCATTAATCATGGTTTTGGAAGTTTACAATATAATCAGTTAGGTAAAATTTCTCGCTCAGCCTATGCAAATATTTATTTTGGACGGTTATACAGTTCTGTGATGGTTCAAGCACGAGCAGATTTTCCTTCCAAAATACCGGTTGCTTTTATTGGTTCGTTTACAATGAATCGATGGGATTTCTATAGCAGCAGCTCTGAACCATTTTTTGAAGATGTACGTCCACCTTATCTTATCCAAAATGAGAATAATTTAAAGTTATCAATGTTAGTACCTGTTACTACAAATTCTTTATTTAAAGCCCAGTTTTCTAATGGTTCTATTAAAGATGAATATTATCAAACCATGGAATTTTTTAAAGCAGATACCAATGATGTGACTGATTTTGATTATTTTAATTTTAAAATAAATTTGGAAAAAAATAATCACAACTACAAACAATATCCTACACAAGGAGCAAAACAAATCGTAAGTTTAAATTATCTTAAAGGAAATGAAAGTTTTATTCCCGGATCGACCTCTCAAATTGAAGATGAGATTGAAAAAGATCATAAATGGTACAATATTCAATTTTTAAGAGACCAATATTTTACGCTTGGAAAGTATTTTAGTTTAGGATATTTAGTTGAAGGATCTTTTTCCAATATGAGTTTTTTTAGTAATTATACTTCAACTATGCTTAATGCCAATGCTTTTCAACCAAATCCACATAGTAAAACATTATTTTTAGAAAACTACAGGGCACATAACTATTTAGCCATAGGAGTAAAACCTATTGTTAAATTTTCCGATAATATTCATTTGCGCGCCGAAGTT
Organism: Bacteroidota bacterium; assembly: GCA_034189025.1. Classification (GTDB taxonomy): domain Bacteria; phylum Bacteroidota; class Bacteroidia; order Bacteroidales; family UBA12077; genus UBA12077. The sequence continues at coordinate 11,098 of JAXHVS010000051.1, read as the reverse complement.
TATGCTATGATGCCTTATCGAAAAATTATAAGCAGTGTAAACAAGCAAGCAGATTATGCGAATGAATTTTCACATATCAATTATATGGCATCATCGTCATTGGTTTATCATACTTTAATCGGGCCAGCAAGTTTAAGCCTTAATTATTATGATAAAAAAGATAAGAAGTTTTACTTTGTATTTAATTTTGGTTATTTATTGTTTAATAAACGAGGTTACGAATAAATAAATCAACCCATTGAATCCAATAAAAAAACTAGCAGGACAAACATTAATTTACGGATTAAGCAATATGCTTGCCCGTTTTTTAAATTATTTATTGGTTCCTCTACACACCCTCGTTTTAGGAAAGTTTTTTTATGGAAAGCTAACTTATATATACAGTAGTACAGCTATTTTGTTGGTTTTATTAACGTATGGTTTAGAAACTGGTTTTTTTCGTTTTGCCAGTAAAAAAGATGAAAATTACAATTCTGTTCTTGGAACAAGTTTATATTCAATATTTTTTACCACCTCTATTTTTTTGATTTTATCACTTATATTTAAACAACAATGGGCTGATTATTTTGCCTTAGATAATTACCGTATAGTAATTTATTTTATTTTAATCATATCTTTTGATGTAATTTGCGCCATTCCCTTTGCAAAACTGCGAATTGATGAAAGGCCTGTTAAATTTGTGATTATTAAAGTAACAGGTATAGCCATTAATATTTTTTTAAATCTTTTTTATTTATATGTTTGCCGCAAATTTTATCAGACAGGAGCCAATCATTTTCTTGCTCATATTTACGATCCAGACAAGGTTCTGGAATATGTATTAATCGCTAATTTGGTGAGTAGCGCTGTAACATTTTTAATTTTAACGCCCGAAATTTTTAAAGTAAAATTAAATTTTGATTTTTCGCTTTTAAAACGGTTAATTAACTATTCGTACCCAATTTTGTTTATAGGATTGGCTGGAATGCTTAATGACAATATAGACAAACTCCTTATTCCAAAATTAATTAACGATCCAAATCCTGTTGAGCAGTTGGGTATTTATGGAGCCAATTTTAAACTTTCCATTTTAATGGTATTATTTATCCAAATGTATCGGTATGCGGCGGAACCATTCTTTTTTAAAAGCGCCCAAAACCTTGATGCTAAAAAATTATATGGAAAGATAATGACCTATTTTATCATTTTTGGTTTGCTAATTTTTTTAGGTGTTAACTTCTATTTAGATATTCTAAAACACTTTATCAATAGAGAATTTTGGGAAGGTTTAAAAGTTGTTCCTATTTTACTTTTTGCCAAGTTACTGTTCGGCATTTTATTTAATTTATCTATTTGGTATAAAGTTACTGATAGAACAAAGTTTGGTGTTTTAATTGCCGGAACTGGCGCAGCTATTACAATTTTTGCCAATATTATTTTAATACCCCGAATTGGTTATTATGGTTCAGCATTAGCCAGTTTGACAAGTTATATCGTAATGCTTATAATTTCATATTATCTGAGCCGCAAGTATTATCCCATAAAATATGAATACAAAAAAATAGGTTTGTATGTTATTATAGCATTAGGATTATTTTTTATGAGCCGTTTAGATATCTATTATAATCAAACCATTTATTATATTAGTGTTTCTATTTTAATTTTTGCTTTCGCAGGATTTGCCTTTATTAAAGAAAAAAAATCATTTATTTATGAAGATTAATATTGTAAACAAATCAACCAATCCTATTCCGGCCTATAGTACAGGCCATTCTGCAGGTATGGATTTACGCGCTAACTTAGCAAAGTCAATTATTTTAAATCCTTTAGAGAGAAAATTAATTCCCACCGGTTTATTTATTGAATTACCCGTGGGGTATGAAGCTCAGATTCGTCCTCGCAGTGGGTTGGCCTTAAAAAAAGGACTCTCGGTTTTAAATAGCCCTGGAACCATTGATGCAGATTATAGAGGAGAAATTGGTGTAATATTAATCAACTTATCCAACGTAAAAGTTACCATAGAACACGGAGAAAGAATTTGTCAAATGGTTATTGCGAAACACGAACAGGCTATATTTAATGAAGTTCAAGTGCTTAATCAAACCAATAGAGGTGAAGGTGGTTTTGGAAGTACTGGAGATAAATAGTTTGTTCTGTTTCTTAATAATTGTTAAATAAACAATTTGTAAACTATTACTACGTTTTTGTGTTAGTTTATAATTGATGGATATATTAAATTTTATGTTGATGAAAACGAGACTATTATTAATTTGTTTAATTGCAGTTTTGGCTATTGCTGGTTCATGTTCAGTACAAAAACAATCCAAAACAGATATAAAAAAAATAACCAAAGAGCTTGACGACAATAAAGAATTAGAATATTATTATGTATTTATCGAAGCTAATCGCAAAAAACTTTTAGGTGATTTAAATTCAGCTTTAGCCCTTTTCTATCAGAGCCTCGAAATGAATCCTCAAAGTGCTGCAGCAATGTCGGAAATTGCACAGATAAACGAAATTATTGGTAATAATGAAACAGCTATAAAATATGCTAAAAAAGCTGCCGAAATTGAACCTGAAAATAAATGGCTCCAACTAAAATTAGCCCGCTTATTTATCAATGAGCAACAATACGAAAACGCAATTAAAGTATATAAGAAATTATATGAAACGAATAAAAAAGATTTGGAAATCCCTTATAATTTAGCAGCATTATACCGGGAAACCAAACAATACTCCAAAGCCATAGAATTATATGATGAAATTGAACAAAAAACCGGTATTAACGAAACACTTTCTTTAACCAAACAACGTTTATATGAACAAATAGGCCAAAAAAATAAAGCCTACGATGAAATTAAAAAATTAATAAAACATTATCCCAACCAACCGCAATACTATGGTATCTTAGCTGAAATGTATACCAACGATAACTTATTTACAAAAGCCGAAGAAAATTATCAAAAACTCTTTGCCATTGATAGCACTAACAAATTAGGCCAATTATCTATTATTGATTTTTATCGAAAAAAAATGGATTACGACAATGCGTTTAAATATATACGAAAAGTAATATATAATCAAGACATTGAATTTCAGACGAAAGCCATGATTTTTATTTCAATGTTACATAACCCCAAAGAACTTAATATTTATTTTCAACAGATTGAGGAACATTTACTTTTATTGAAAGATGAGTATAAAGATAAAAAGGAAGCCCATACTTTATATGCCGATTACTTGATAAAAATGAATAAGTTAGATGAAGCTGAAATTGAATTACAAAAAATCGTAAATAATTTTTCTGTTAACCCTGTTGTTTGGGAGCAATTACTATCTATTTATAGTTACCAGAGTGAATTCGATGCAATGTATACACATTCAAGTACTGCTATAGATAGCTTCCCAAAACACTCTATATTTTATCTGTTTAAAGGTGTTTCAGGCATTCAAATTGGTAAATATACAGAAAGCCTTACAGCTTTAAAAAACGGGCTTAAATATGTAGAAAATAATTGGGATTTAGAAAATGATTTTTATACTTATTTGGGTGAAGCGTATAATGAATTAAAAGAATATGAGAAATCTGATTATTATTTCGATTTAGTCATCAAAAAAGATTCAGCAGATTTATATGTACTTAATAATTATGCTTATTACCTTTCTTTACGTGAAGATAAACTTGAATATGCAGAACAATTAAGCCGAAAAACCATTGAAGCCGAACCTAACAATTCCACATATCTCGACACTTATGCCTGGATATTATTTAAACAAAAAAAATATCAAGATGCACTTTATTATATCCAAAAGGCTTACGATCTGGGAGGTTATGAGAATCCTGAAATAGTAGAACATTTTGGGGATATCTCATATTTCACAGGGGATAAAGAACAAGCAGTAAAATTATGGAAATTAGCCAAAGACCTTGGTAATACTAACAAGGAATTATTATTAAAAATTAAAACAGGAAAAATTGAATAATGGGTTTGATTAAAAATAGAAAAATTTTTATTTCTATATTTTTTGTTTTTGTCCTAACTGGATGCCATATTACAAGGCAATCCACTGAACCTATTTCCGAAACGGCAATTTCTACAGATGATCTTGATTATTATCTTTCCAGGAATTGCCATACAGTAGATGGAATGATAATAAGTGGAGCAAAAATAAAAATTAGTACACCAGGGCAAACCAATAGATTACGTGCAAATTTTAAAATAAAACCCGATAGTGCAATGCTTGTTTCGATTTCAAATTCTTTAGGCATTGAAATTATACGGGCTTTAATATCATCCGATTCAATCAAGTTTATCGATCGTATAAATCGTAATTATTTAGCAGGAGATTATTCTGTAATTGCACAAATGTATAATATACCTTTGGAATATAAACTTTTACAAGATGCCTTGATTAATGTAAATTCTATGTATTTTCAATCTGTTCATTATCCTAAAAAAAAATATAAAAGTGAACAAGGGGTTTATGTTTTCAAAAAAGAAACAAATAAATTAACCTTTTATTATCAAATTGATAATAAGCAATTTTTTATACGTACGGTTGATTTAAAATTTCATAAAATACCTCAAAAAATTTCTATTAATTATTCAAACTATACTAAATTTGATAAGTTTTTTTATCCAATGGATGTGTCAACAAATATTTTACATAATGGAGGAGAAACGTTACAAGTAGATATTAACTATTCTGATATACGATTCGAACCGGTAAACATAACTCTAAACGTTCCCTCATCGTATCATAGAATTTATCCTTAACTATTTTAAGTTAATTATTTATGAGATATTTTCTACTTTTCAATTTTTTATTTTTTTCTATATTTTCTTTTAGCCAGACCCGACAGGAACTAGAACAAAGAAAACAAAAAACAGAAGAAGAAATTAAACTGGCAAATGAAATATTAGAACAAACCCAAAAATCTAAATCTGCCGGTATAAATAAACTTTTAATAATAAAAAAACGGATTAACTTAAGAGAGCAATTGATTCGTGATATAACCAATGAGATTAATTATATAGATAAAACCATCGAAGATAAAAATAAACGAATAAATCAATTAGAATCTGATTTAAATAAATTAAAGAAAGAATACGAAAAAATGATTTATTTCGCCTATAAAAACCGAAATAATTATGATCGTTTAATGTTTATTCTTGCATCCGAGGATTTTAATCAAGCATATCGCCGGATAAAATATTTTGAACAGTATACAAAATACCGGCGTAAACAAGCCTCTTTGATTTTCGCAACTCAAAAAACTCTTGAGTATGAAATTGCGTCATTAAAAGGCCAAAAGAATGAGAAATTAGATTTATTAGCTAAAAAAGAGCAAGAAAAAAATCATTTAAGCAATGAAAGAATTCGTGAAAACAGAGAAATTGCGCAACTAAAAACAAAAGAAAATCAATTGCGCAAAGAATTAAAAACAAAAGAGAAAATTAAAGCGGATTTACAAAAGAAAATTGAAGAAATAATAGCCCGTGAAGCCGCAAGAAGAAAACTTACGGCTTTAAGCGCTTCAGAAGAGGCTATTTCAGAAGGTTTCCGAAAATCTATGGGAAATTTAACCTGGCCCATTGAAAACGGGATAATAATAAGAACCTTTGGTGAAATCGAACATCCGATTTTAAAAGGTATTAAAATTAATAATGAAGGAATTGATATTAGTACCCGAAAAGATTCAAAAGTTAGATCAATTTTTGAAGGAGAAGTTACTCAGGTGTTTGCTGTTCCTGGCAATAATATGGCCATTATTATTCGCCACGGCCACTTTTTAACCCTTTATTCAAACCTGGTTAATGTACGTGTTCGTAAAGGTGACATTATCCCGGAGGGATTTCATATTGGTGATGTTTATTATAACCCGGACGATGAAGAAAGTTCAATCTTACATTTACGCGTATACGAAGAAACAAAAGTATTAAACCCTGAAAAATGGTTATCTAAACATTAAAATATGATTAATGCCCAAAAAAATGAGAAAGTTTATTTATAAAAACGAAACTTATTAACAATAATTGAGTATACAAAATAAATTAAGCCATTTATTAACCAAAAATGAGGTGTTAACAACGAATGTAAAAATGGAAAGAAGCATTTCTATTCAATCTAAAATTGAGAATATTAATCTTATTGAAAAGTTGATTGATGAGGTTTCGGAAGAAGCTAATATTAATTCGGAAGTTTATGGGAAAATGCTTATTGCAACAGTTGAAGCCGTTAATAATTCTATAGTTCACGGTAATAAAGAAGATGAATCCAAAAAAGTTGCCGTTACATTTATAATTAATGAAGATAAAATTTGCATTTTTATTCAAGATGAAGGGCCCGGATTTAATTATCAGAAAGTTCCAGATCCAACAATCCCTGAAAACATAGAAAATATCCATGGACGTGGTGTTTATTTAATGCGTCACCTAGCAGATAAAGTTGTTTTCCATAACGATGGCCAAAAAATTGAGATTCAGTTTGATTTAACTTAATATGGAACTGCATTTTTTTAATGAAGATATTGATTTCTCTCTCCCCAATAAAAACCATATCAAAAGCTGGATTATAAGTGCCATACAAAATGAGAACTATGTTCCAGGGAAAATTAATTTTATTTTTACTTCAGATAAGTATCTTTTAAACATTAATAAACAATACCTTTCTCATAACTACTTTACTGATATTATTACTTTTAATGATGTTCAGGAAAACATAATTAATGGCGACATTTTTATTAGTTTAGAAACGGTTAAAAACAATTCCTCACGATTTGGTGTTTCTTTTGATGAGGAACTTTGCCGGGTAATGATTCATGGTATTATGCATCTTATTGGCTATGATGACCAAACGGAAGAGCAAAAATCAGAAATGCGAAAAAAAGAAAATGAATATTTAGATAGATTGAAAAATCTTTTCTAATTTTCAGCAAATTTAAATAATAATAAAGGTATGTTGCCAGCTTATGATGTAATAGTTGTTGGTGGAGGACATGCAGGATGTGAAGCAGCAGCAGCAGCAGCTAATATGGGTGCAAAAACATTGTTAATTACAATGGACATGACCAAGTTTGCACAAATGTCCTGTAATCCAGCTATGGGAGGTATTGCTAAAGGTCAAATAATACGCGAAATTGATGCGCTTGGTGGTTATTCCGCACTTGTTACAGACAAAAGCATGATTCAATTCCGCATGCTTAACCGCTCTAAAGGGCCAGCAATGTGGAGCCCCAGAGCACAATGCGATCGGATGTTATTTACAATCGAATGGAGGAAGGTTTTAGAACAAATTGAGCATCTTGATTTATGGCAGGATTTGGTAACTGGACTTATTATTAAGGATGGAACTGTAAAAGGGATTAAAACCAAACTTGGTGTACAATTTAATGGCAAGTCCGTAATTCTTACCAATGGAACTTTTTTAAATGGGCTGATGTACGTTGGAAGCAAAACCGCAGAAGGAGGTAGAGCAGGAGAAGCTCCTTCAAAAGGAATTTCTGAGCAACTCGAAAATTACGGATTCGAAGTGGGAAGAATGAAAACAGGCACACCAGCACGACTAGATGGGAGAACGATCGATTTTTCCAAACTGCAAGAGCAAAAAGGAGACGAAGAAGGCGGCCAGTTTTCTTTTTTGCCACACAAACAAAAACCTCAAAATATTAAAAGTTGTTATATTACATTTACAAACCCTAAAGTTCATAGCATTTTAGAAACCGGATTCGAAGAGTCCCCTCTTTACAACGGGACAATAGAAGGAGTTGGGCCGCGATATTGCCCCAGCATTGAAGATAAAATTGTAACTTTTGCTGACAAAGAGAAACACCAGCTTTTTTTAGAACCCGAAGGGTATAATACAAACGAGTATTATATCAATGGTTTTTCCTCTTCCTTGCCATTAAACGTTCAATTAAAAGCACTAAAACAAATATCCGGATTAGAAAAGGTTAAAATTTATCGTCCAGGATATGCAATTGAATACGATTATTATCCACCCACGCAATTAAATCATACATTAGAAACAAAAAATATTGAGAATCTTTATTTTGCAGGACAAATTAATGGAACCACCGGTTACGAAGAGGCTGCTGCCCAAGGTATGATGGCCGGAATAAATGCAGTTTTAAAGATTCGTAAACAACCAGAATTTATTTTAAATCGCGATCAAGCTTATATAGGTGTTTTAATTGATGATTTAGTAACAAAAGGAGTAGATGAACCCTATAGAATGTTTACCTCCCGTGCGGAGTACCGAATTTTGTTACGACAGGATAATGCAGACATACGGCTCACCGAATTGGGATATAGGATTGGGCTTGTCCCCTCATACCGTTTTGATTTACTTAAAGAGAAAATTAAATACCGAGATGAACTAATTGATTTTATCAAAAACTACAGTGTCTCCCCCATGGAAATTAATCCTTACTTGCAACATATTAACAGCTCTTCCTTAAAACAAAAGCGCAAATTAGTTGACGTCTTACTGCGGCCTGAAGTATCAATCATGCAACTCAAACAACATATAAATAGCTTAAATCAAAAAATTGAGCAAATTTTTAATCGAAAAGAAGAAATTATCGAGGCAGCCGAGGTTTTGATAAAATATTCTGGATATATTGAACGGGAACAACAAATGGCCGACAAGCTTAAGCGGCTAGAGCACATTAAAATTCCCAACACATTTGATTACGAGAAGATATTATCCTTATCCACCGAAGCTCG
>JAXHVS010000051.1:0-2290 GCA_034189025.1 Bacteroidota bacterium | reverse complement strand
GTTCCACGTGGAACAAAAACAACAATGTTATGGGAGAAAGTTTTATTATATCGGGAAAAGTGGTTGATTTATTTCAACGAAAAGTTTTTAATGCCGACGTTTTTGTACGTGATGGCAAAATTGAAAAAATAAAAGAATCGGCGAAAGAATACAAAAAATACATTCTTCCCGGGTTTGTTGATTCGCATGTACATATTGAAAGTTCTATGCTTATTCCTTCTAATTTTGCACGTATTGCGGTAGCCCATGGCACTGTGGCTGCCGTTTCTGACCCACATGAGATAGCAAATGTTATGGGTGTTGAGGGGGTTCATTTCATGATTCAAAATGGCAAAAAGGTGCCCTTTAAATTTTATTTTGGAGCACCATCTTGTGTTCCGGCTACTCCCTTTGAGTCCTCTGGTGCAGTGATCGATTCCCGGAAAACGAAACTGCTTTTGGAAAACAAAGATATACATTTTTTAGCTGAGATGATGAATTTCCCCGGTGTGATTCATGATGATGATGAGGTACTTCAGAAAATCAAATTTGCACATCAGGCAGGGAAGCCCGTTGATGGACACGCCCCAGGATTAAGCGGCGAAGGGCTGGAAAAATATGCGGAACAAAATATTTCTACAGATCATGAGTGTTCTACACTGGAGGAGGCGGAAGAAAAAATAAAACTGGGAATAAAAATTCAAATTCGGGAAGGAAGCGCTGCCAAGAATTTTAGCAAACTTTTCCCGCTGATTCATTCTTATCCAGAAAAAATTATGTTTTGCACCGACGATTGTCATCCCGATGATTTAATTAAAGGACATATCAATAAAATCGTTGCCCGAGCAATAGCAAATGGTGGCGATCTTTTTGATGTTTTGTTTGCAGCAACAGTGAACCCTGTAAAACATTATGGATTAAATGTTGGCTTATTGCAGCCTGGCGATTCTGCTGACTTTATTGTAACACCTGACCTTGTTCATTTTAATATAGAAAAAACATTTGTTAGCGGAAATGTTGTGTTTGATAATGGCAAAGCACAATTTCCTTTAATTAAAGAAAAAGCAGCGAACCATTTTAATGCACAAAAAATTAATATTAATGATATTGCAATAAAGGCTAAAGGGGAAAAAGTAAATGTAATAGTTGCAAAAGACGGAGATTTGTTTACCAGAAAACAAGTAATGTATGGAAACATCAAAAATCAAGAGATTGTTGCAGATGTGGGTAACGATATTTTAAAAATTGTAGTAGTAAACCGATATACTCCATCAGCCCCTGTTGTGGGATTGATTAAAAATTTTAATCTCAAAAAAGGAGCAATTGCAGGAAGCATTGCTCACGATAGTCATAATATTATTGCTATTGGTACCAATGATAATGATATTGTACAAGCGATAAATATAATTATCGACAAAAAAGGAGGAATTGTTGCCTGTGACAAAGATGATACCGAAATGCTTACGTTGGATGTGGCTGGGTTGATGTCGAGAGAAGAAGCTGAACAGGTAGCTGAAAAATATGAGAAAGTAAGCCAAAAAGCGAAGGCTTTTGGGTCAAAATTGAATGCTCCATTTATGACCATGGCATTTATGGCACTTTTGGTTATTCCTGAGTTGAAGATTGGTGACAAAGGATTGTTTGATGTGTCAAAATTTGAATTTATATCATTATTTATTGATTAATGCTGAAAAAACAAAAAGAAAAATTTAAACCGATTCTTTCTATTCTTCCTAATAGCCCGGGTGTATACCAATTTATCGATCAGTCCGGCCAAATCATTTACGTAGGTAAAGCAAAAAATATTAAAAAGCGGGTATCGTCCTATTTTACCAAAGATCATTTTGAAAACAATAAAATTCGTGTCCTGGTTAGTAAAATTGATAAAATTGAGTATATCGTTGTAGAAACAGAGTCGGATGCTTTGTTGCTCGAAAACAACCTGATAAAAAAATACAAGCCCCGCTACAACGCCATGCTTAAAGACGACAAATCGTTTCCCTGGATTTGTCTAAAAAAAGAAAATTTTCCTCGTGTTTTTTATACCCGGAATGTTATTCATGACGGCTCAATTTATTTTGGGCCTTATACTTCTACCTATATGGTTAAAGTTTTACTTGATTTAATCAGACAAATTTACCCCCTTCGAAATTGCAACCTCAACTTATCACCCGAAAAGATTTTAAAGAATGATTATAAACCATGTCTTGAGTACCATCTAGGAAACTGTAAAGCACCATGTGTCGGCTTACAATCCGAAGAAGATTACAATCAATCCATTGAAAACATTAAACAAATTTTAAAAGGAAAT
>JAXHVS010000050.1:0-2697 GCA_034189025.1 Bacteroidota bacterium | reverse complement strand
AGTTTAATCCCTGCCTCTTTCATTTTTTGCAGGGCTTTATCTCCGTCTCCTTCGTTAACATTTACCGGCCGGATAGCATCCGTTATAACAAATGTTTCAAAGTTTTCTCTTACTGCACTTTTGGCGGTATCGAAAATACAATACTCAGTGGTTAATCCGGTTACATAAAGTTGGGTAACGTTTTTGGCCAACAAGTATTTTTTAAGGTTTTCGTTGGTGGCTTCAAAAGCCGAATAACCGTCGTCTTTCCCTGAGGTTCCTTTTAAAAATATTTTTTGTATGTATTGTTTGTTTAAATCAGGATGCAACTCGGCACCTTTTGTATTTTGTATACAGTGTAAAGGCCATTTTTCAAAATGGGCTGAATCTTTTGGGTGCCAGTCCTTCGAAGCAACAATAACCGGAAATTTAGACATTAGCTGATTGATTACCGGTACTACTTCATCGCCATTAGGAGCAGCCAATGCTCCTCCGGGGCAAAAATCATTCTGAACATCAACAATCAATAAAGCTTTCATACCTCCTCCTTTTTATTTAAAATTATTGCGAATTTGGTGTATAAGATTTGAACGTAAATCCACTAAACCGGGACTAATCCCTACTTTATAAATATGTGGATTTTCAAAGCGTTTATGTTCTTCAGGCAACTGTATCAATCTGTTATTAACATAGGTTGCTGTTTGCTCTACCGAATAATCATCTATCAATTTTTTACCATGATCATAAACTTTCTGTAATAAATTTTCGCCGGTATGACCTTTCAGTTTACATGATTTTTCTTTATGATAGGGATGAATCATCATTTCGGGATTTTCCTCTTCATCCAGTGTAATAGCATCTGCATAAAACTGGTTATTTTCATCGAAATATCGAATTACCTTTTTATTTCCCGGGAGTGTTTGTTTTTCAATATTGTCGGATGTTTTAATTTGAGGTTTGTAGTTAAACATGCTCAGCTTATAAACACCATCGAGTGCGGCATCTTCTCTTCCGGTAACCAGGTTGGTACCCACGCCAAAACCATCGATGGGAGCGCCTTGCTCCAGCAAACTTTTTATGGTATATTCATGCAGTTGATTAGAAGTAAAAATCTTTATATAGTCTAAATTATTTTGATGAAGGATTGCTCTGCATTTCTTACTTAAATAAGCCAGGTCGCCACTGTCGAGCCTAATACCTGATAGCTTTTTGCCTTTATTTTCCAGTTCACGTGCGATTTTGATGGCATTTTTAATCCCGGATTGGAGGGTGTCGTAGGTGTCAATTAATAAAACACAACTATCCGGAAAGAAACGGGCAAAATCGCGAAAAGCATCTTCTTCGCTGGCATAAGTTTGAATCCATGAGTGCGCCATAGTACCTGTTGCATTGAGATTAAAATCGTAAGCACTTTGTACATTTGATGTTCCGTTAAATCCACCGATTATCGCTGCTTTGCTAGCTGACAGCCCACCTAATCCCTGGGCACGGCGTAACCCAAAATCCAGTAAAATACGGTCGCCTGCAGCCTGTCTTATTCGTGAAGCTTTGGTTGCAATTAACGACTGAAAGTTGATGATATTTAATAATAAGGTTTCTATGAGTTGGGCTTCAAGAATATTCCCTTCAACGCGCATAACCGGTTCCTGTGGGAAAACAATTTCGCCCTCCTGAACACTGTGGATGGCTCCATTAAACGAAAAGGATATTAAATAGGCTAGAAATTTTTCGTCAAGTCCCGATTGTGCAAGATATTCACAATCTTTATCGGAAAAAGAAAACTGCTCAAGTGCATCGAGAAAATCCGACAATCCGGCAAACACTGTATATCCTCCATTAAAAGGATTTTTTCTGAAAAAATAATCAAAAGTAGCAGGTTCTTCATTTCTCCCGGATAAGAAATAACCCTGTGCCATGGTTAACTCATAATAATCGACAAATTTTCCATTTATTATAGATTGCATAGCTCTCTAATTTACATTTAAGATGTTCCTGTTTCTATAACTTTATAATAGAGGTATTGTTTAGGAAAGGTATTGAAAATATCAGGATTTGTAAAATATTTCAGGAATAAAATTTAAAACGATGTTTGCTGTTTATAAATAAAAAAAGCCCGACAGGGTATATCCGCCAGGCATTTGTATGAAATTGGCTGTCGTATTATTCCTGCTCTTCTAAAAATCCTCCGGTTAATCGGGTTAATGTTGTATTTGAATAGATTAAATTATACATTGCTTGTAAGCGATTAAGGGCAGTGTTCAAATAATTTATTTGTATATCGCGGTAATTAAAAGAATTAATAACTCCGGATTTAAATTTTTCATCGGCAATTTGCAGGTTCATTTCAGCAGCCTCCAAACTTTGCTCCGATACATTGAGCAATGTCTTCCGCAGATTATACAAATCATACTCGTTAAACAACAGGTTGGTTAGGCTATGTTCCATTTCATCTATCTCAACCTGTGTGATTTCCTCGTTAATTTTAGCCACATCAATGGCTCTTTTTCTTGTTCCACCGGAATAAATATTAAACGATAAGGACACATTTCCATAGGGAGTTAATGCTTCGGTTGAAGTGGTGCCTTGTGTTTTGGTATTTGTAAAGTTTCACCACGTTGTTGAAGGTTTTTCCTTTCTCTCATTGCGAAGTGAAGCGTAGCGAAACGAAGCAATGAGAGAAAGGAAAGCGTCCGGAGAAAAACTTGTTTTATTATTTTT
>JAXHVS010000005.1:11344-16611 GCA_034189025.1 Bacteroidota bacterium | reverse complement strand
AAACAACGTATTAAAATTTTTAAAAATCAATGCCTATGAGAAAATATTAAAATAATTGATAAGTCCATAAAACAATGACTTAAACTACTATAATAAATAACAACACATAAAAATTAAAAATTAAAAATAAATTAAATTAAATATTAACTTAAATACAAACGTAAATTTTTTAGATTATGAAAAAAACAAACTTTTTTAAAATTGTAATGACGCTTGTAATGGCGTTTGTAGTAACAGGAGCTTTTGCTCAAACGGGAACGGATCTTCCTGGTGACGGTACTAATTTTTCCACTAACTGGGATGATAATGGAGATGAGCCTTCTACATATGTTTTGGAAGGACAAACAATTCCATTATTTGCAATGCCGGATACATATTACCACCCAGATTATGATCCATCAGCTGCTACTCCTGATTATAGTTTAACATCAGGTTTTACCTGGAATTGGTCCGTTACAGCTGGAAATGCCGCTGATTTAACATTTGGAGCAACAAATGGAACCAATGATAACTATGTTGAGGTTACAGCGAATGATGGTAGTGCAGGAAATACATATACTGTAAATGTTCTTGAAAGAGCTCCTGCTGCTTTAGGCGGATGTGACGATGGTACTGGACAGAATGTTAATATCATGGTTGTAGATACTGCTTCTGTTACATTAGGAGGAGACGCCACTTATGAAGGTTGTGCAGGTAGTGCTACATTCCCAGCTTCTATTAATGCAACAATTACAGAAGGTGTTGCTGATTATCGTTTAGCATGGAATCTGGAGATTGCTACTTTAGACGATGCATCTGCCAAAGAGTTCTATTATTCTGATGAAATGGGTGCTGGACAAAGTGGAACTCAATTTTATGCAGTTGACTATACAGAAGCTGCACCACAAACTGTAAGTGCTTCTACAGATATTACTACTGTGACATCTTTTGATGTTATTAATAATGGTACAAGAGATGCAGTAACAGTTTATACTTATAGCTTACTTTCTATTAATGATAAAGCGTCACGTAATGGTGATTTTATCACTTTAGATGGAGATGCTTCTGATCCTGGAAACTTTACCTATTTTAGTTATCCAGAAACTGTAACAATTACTGTTTATCCTGCTCCAGCTACTGGACCGATTTATCATATCGACAATGCCTGGGCTAACTAATAAGATTTTATCTTAAGTGAACACAAAAAAATAACTCAAACATTAACTGGTTTAGGAGCCTGCTCTCCTAAACCGGTTCTTTAAAAAAAGTATAGGTGCAAAAAAATATTAAATATTGGATCGAATTTGTGATTCTGAATTTTTTAGCTTAAAATAGAAACTGGAAAATCATCGGATGACTTCAAGTCATTCGATGATAAAAAAAAGAAGCATAAAATATAGTGAGAGTGTCGCTAAAAGCGACGCCCTCACTTATAAAACAGAAATGCCTGGGATTAATTACGCATACAAATGAGATTCAATTGTGGATAAAAACGAAGTTATAGAAAAGGTAAAAGCCTATAAAGTATTATTGAAAGATCATTTCAATCTGAATTCGGTATATCTTTTTGGATCGTATGCTAAAGATAACTATACAGAAGATAGTGATATTGATGTGGCGGTTATTGTGGATCAGGTGGATGGCGATTTTTTTGCTATAAACCCTTTACTGTGGAAACTGAGAAGGCAAATTGATGATCGAATTGAACCGATCATTATTGAGAAAAAATTTGATGATGCAAATTTCCTGGATGAAGTTATTCGTACAGGCATTGAAATAAAATAAAAAGCATAACACTAAATTTAATCCATTGAAAAAATATTATAACATATTATCTTTCTTGTTTATTCTGATGTTAGGATTAGGATTAAAAGGTTATGCACAAGATTCGGAGCAGGATACGTTGCGCGTGGCCTGTGGTGGCGAAATAGTTCGCTACGGCGTAAAAGGCGACAATGGCAATTCGGTGTTTTTCTGGGAAATAACCGGAGGCACCATTATTGAAAATTACAACGATTCGGTAGATATTCAATGGACATCGGCAGATGGAATCCGTACCATCACGGTTACCGAAACTAACCTGTATGGTTGCGAAGGCGAGCCATATTCTCAGCAGCTGCTGGTTTCTTCGCCTTTTGTTGATTTAGTGGATGGAGAAGTTTGTGCGGGTGAAACGTATGAATTTTTTGCTTCGGCCGATGAGGTTTCGTCTTACCTGTGGCAGGACGACAGCAATGGAGAAACATTTATTGCTTCCGAAGAGGGCGATTACTGGGTACGTGTTACCGATGAGTATGGTTGTGTATCATCCGATACCGCAGGCCTGATTGTTCATCCGTTGCCGGATGTGGATTTAGGGTCTGACACCACACTTACTGCCAACGACCAGTATATTACTTTTGATGTTAGCGAGTACGGCACTTTCTACAACTGGTTTGATGGTAGCAATGCTTCAACTTATACGGCATATACTCAATTAGAAACCCAGGAAATATGGGTTGAAGTAACCAGTGAGTATGGTTGTGTTGGCGCAGATACAGTGTATGTTGAATTTGGTGAATTTACGATCCCAACCGCTTTTACACCTAACGGTGATGGCCATAACGATGTTTGGGAAATTGATTTCTTATTTGTATTCGAAAATGTAACCATTGATGTTTACAATCGCTGGGGCGAACGGGTATTCCATTCTAAAGGTTATTCATCCGATAAGTATTGGGATGGCACCGATGAAAAAGGTAGGAAATTACCTATGGATGCCTATTATTACGTAATTGACTTGCATAATGGTGAGACTCCTAAAGTGGGGCACATAACCATTATTCGTTAAATGTTTGTAACTTAGTAGGAAAGAATTTTTATAAGCATGATGAAAAAAATAGTAATACTATCAATTGTTGTTTTGCTGAATACACTCGCTGTATTTGGACAACACGATTTCTCCTACAGCCAGTATATGAACAACAAATTCCTGGTTAACCCTGCCTTTGCAGGCAGCGAAGGGTTTACCTCTTTTGATCTTTCTGCCCGACAACAGTGGCTGGGATTCGAAAATGCGCCCAGTACACAGTCTATCAGCGGGCAAACCCGGATATTAAAAACAAGCTATGTTTCCAAAGCGCGTTCGGTACGTAAACGAATAAGAAAAAGACGGCCCAGCGGTAGAGTTGGGTTAGGTGCATATGTATACAATGATCAGAATGGGCCCATTGGCAAAACAGGTGCTGAATTAACTTATGCGTATCACATTTTTATAAATGATGGACAATTGTCGTTAGGATTATCTCTTTCGGCTTATCAATTTAGGGTAAATACCAAAGACCTTACCACTGCTGATGATTTTGATCCTTTAGTTAATCAGGCAAGAGAGAGTATGTTTATTCCCGATGGTAGTTTTGGTATTTTTTATAGCTATGAACCTTTTTATGTGGGTATTTCGGCTAAAAATTTATTTCAGGCTGCCATTAAATTTGGACAGGATAATAGCTTTGCCGATTATCAACAAATGAGGAATTACTATTTTATGACCGGTTATCGATACGATATGGAAAATGATTTTGAGATAGAACCCTCTATATTGCTTAAAACTACCGAAGCCTTTAATTTACAGGCAGATATCTCTGTAATCGGCTACTATAAGAGAGACTACTGGCTTGGATTCTCCTATCGTACCGGAAATGCTTTTGTTACCATGATTGGTATTCGTGTAGATAAGATTAACATTGGCTACGCTTTCGATTATTCATTAAACGATATTCAACGAATAAGCTACGGCTCTCACGAAATTGTTGTTGGATTAAAGTTTGGCGATAATGCACGACGTTATCGTTGGCTAAATCGTTTCTAAAGAATCTTTTTAAATACTTTAATGGATCACCAATCTCTTAAACGTTTATCGGATAGTTATCGGGACTGGCGGTTTTAACAAACTGTTCCAATCGGTTAGACGGATTGTTAAGACAGTACAGCAGACATTCTTGTCTGCTGGGAAACTCAGCGCACAAGAATGTACGCTGTACCTTAGACATTCCTGTCTGCTGGATAATTTTGACTTGGAATACTGCCAAAGGCGAGGCAGGCGTCCGTCGGAAGAAAGACATTCCAACGTCAATACTCACTCTTTACCGGTTTTCCCGTCTGCTTTAGCTGACGATTTTAAGAATAAGCATGTCCGCACCAGCGAGGATAAAATTTCATTTTTGGTATTTTCGTTCCATAAAAATTTTGAAGTAGTTTTCAATATTGTACAATTACCGGCTAGAAGCCGGCGATCCATTTTCGCTGCTAAAGCCTATCGATGCAGAAGGATCGCCGGCATCCCTGCCGGTATTTTGAAGGATCGCCGGCATCCCTGCCGGTATTTGTTACTATAATTTTCAGCATTTGATTATACATAACTTAGTAAAAAATATTAGTTTTATATAAAAAAAGATGCCCAAACATAAAGTTCCAGAAGAATATAGGCGAAGGTTACCCCATATCCAACCTCAAAGCGCTGTTTTCTTTGTAACTTTTAATTTAAGAGGAGCAATGCCTTTACATATTTTAGATCAATTAAAAGACAAGTATATAGAGTCAAAACATAATTTATATAACAGCCCTAAAAATAAAATAGAAGCATTTGACAATTATAACGATCAAATTAATAATATCATAGATAATGGAGAGTATGGGCCTCACTGGCTGAAAAATCATAATGTGGCAAAAGTTGTAGCTGATAGCTTCCATTATTTAGACAGGAAAGAATTTAAATTGATATGCTATTGTATCATGAGTAATCATGTTCATTTTATTGCTTATAAACTTAGAAAACCATTAAATAAAATCATGCACTCATTAAAGTCTTATACTGGCAGTCAATGTAATAACATACTTAAGAGAAAGGGAGCTTTCTGGCAGCGTGAGTATTTTGACCGCATTGTAAGAGATAGAAACGATTTGTCTGATAAAATAAAATATACTATAAATAATCCTGTAAAAGCAGGAATTGTCAATTACTGGGCAGAATATACGTTTAATTATTGTAGTCCGGAGTTTATTGAATAATAATCAATATTATTTGAGATATTCAAATACCGGCTAGAAGCCGGCGATCCAAAAAAAACATTGCTACCCAGACGGATCGCCGGCATCTCTGTCGGTATTTCTAAGCACCACCACCGCCCGGCATTTGTCGTGATTGGCGGTAAATAATTAATTTCACCAGCAAAATTTTTACATTCTGTAAAAGTTTTAAAATATTTTTTATGTTGTGCTGTTACCGGCTAGAAGCCGGCGATCCAACTTTC
>JAXHVS010000005.1:0-11244 GCA_034189025.1 Bacteroidota bacterium | reverse complement strand
CATTTGTCGTGATTGGCGGTAAATAATTAATTTCACCAGCAAAATTTTTACATTCTGTAAAAGTTTTAAAATATTTTTTATGTTGTGCTGTTACCGGCTAGAAGCCGGCGATCCAACTTTCAACTACCGGCTGGAAGCCGGCGATCCATCTTTCAACCATCGGCTGTCCCGGATAGCTCCCAAAAGCTTTCGGGACTGAAGCCGGCGATCCAAATTGAACTTTTCATTCTATATAATCCAAAACCCGCGTCAAGCAGCAAAAAAAATTACCTGCAAACAGCCCACATGCACCGGAAAATAACAGAAAACCTCCAATTTATTAAACATTATTAAGGTAAAATGCGTATTTTAGTAAACATAATTTTTAAAAGTAAATCATTATGAAGAAACTGTTTATAGCAATAATTATAGTAGCCTTACTTATTTCTGCATTCTTTATCATTAAGCCCATTATCGTAAAAAATAATTATCAGCAAGGGCTGGCTTATAGCGACTCATTAAACTATGAAAAGGCGTTAGAACATCTCAATACATCCATTCAATGGGATAAAAAAAATATACCTGCCTTAATAGCCCGTGCAAATGTTTTTTATCAGTTAGAAAATGAAGAAGCTGCGATTAATGATTATAATAAAGTGCTGGCAATGGATTCAACAAATTTTACGGCATGGTTTGGACGCGGGCTGGTATATCTGAATAATGAAAATTACCCAAAGGCTTTACAAGATTTTAAAAAAGCGGAGTCCATTGATACAACAACCGACCTGCTTTATTTTTTAGGTTATACAAAATCAAATCTTATGAATTACCAGGCAGCATTAGAGGATTTAAACCAGGTAATTAAAAAAGATTCTTTATACGCTGAAGCATACCACCAGCGGGGGATAGTTTGGGCTAATTTAGGGAACCTGGAATCTTCGGTTCAGGATTTTAATAAAGCACTTGAGTTGGATAAAGACAATTTGGATGCTTATCAACGACGAGTAAAATACAGAGTAGGTAAAAAAGATTACAGCGGGGCTATTGCCGATTATGATGCTATCATTAAACTGGATAAAAATAACCAGGATGCTTACTATCAACGCGGGTATTTTAAATTACAAATTCAGGATTATAAGGGAGCTTTAGCCGATTTTAACCGGGCAATTGAGATTAAACCTGATGATGCAAGATCGTATCAAAAAAGAGGCAATGCGAAAGCCGGCTTAGGAGATTACCAAAATGCATTAGTTGATTTTAACCAGGCAATAGCATTAGATAAAACCAATAGCGAAAGCTATCATCGCAAAGGTTTGGTGTATTTGCATTTGTCTGATCCTGATCAGGCAATACATGCTTTTACTCAGGCGGTGAGTTTAAAAACTGATTATGCCGATGCTTATTATTTACGGGGAGTGGCTAAAGCCATGCAACAAAAATATGAAGCATCAATTAAGGATTTTAATCGGGCGATTCAATACAACAAAAATCATGCTCAGGCTTATTTAGGACGTGCGGTTTCTTTAGGGATCCTGAAAAAGCACGAAGAGGCCATTGCCGATTATGATCAATATATTAAAATGGAGCCTGATGACGGATCGGCATACTTAAATCGGGGAAAATCTAAAATTAACCTGAATAATTATGCCGATGGCTGTAAAGATTTTCAAAAAGCGTTGGAATTGGGCGTTGAGGAAGCTCAGGAGATGCTTAATATGTATTGTAAATCGTACACTAAATAAGAAACAAGATGATGAGGAAAATTGCAATATCTTTTTGGGTTATATGTTTCATTTTAAAGGCTCAAATCACCCTTTCTCAACAAAATTATACTATCGATAGTATTGAAAAAAATATCGATAAATATTTACAATACTTCTCTGGCAATAATCCAGGAGCTGTGGTTGCCGTAATGGAAAAAGGAGATATGGTGTTTAATAAAGCGTATGGGTTATCCAATGTTGAGCAAGATAAAATATTAAAAAATAATGAAGCATTTAATCTGGCTAATTTGTCTAAGATGTTTACGGCTATGGCTATTTTTCAGCTAGCCGAAAAGAATAAGCTAAGCCTGAACCAATCCATAACAGAAATCTTCCTTGATTTTCCGGCCTATGGACAAGAAATAATGATAAAACATCTTATCCACCATACCTCAGGATTACCAGAATTTGAACCGAACGAAATAAAAACAAACCAGGCGGTATTGGATTTTCTAAAAACTCAAAAGGATACAAAATATATTCCCGGAGAAGAATGGGGATACTCAAATGCTGATTATCCATTACTCGTTAGAATTATTGAGGAGGTTTCGGGCAAATCATATAAAGATTATATGGACAAACGAATTTTTAAAAAGATAAAAACCGATCAGGTATTTTTTGTTGAAGATTTGGATGAATATACTGATATTGCTGCCGGACACTTTAAAGAGGATAATCAATATATAGTTACAAATGAGCAAAATGTGATTTATGGGGAGCATGGAATCTACATGACGTCCAAAGATTTTGCCAAATGGGATAAAGCATTATATACCGACCGGCTTTTAGATTGTAATAATCTTACAGGCTTTTTTAGCCGTGGAAAGTTAAATAATGGAGAATATATTTCAAGCTATTACGGAAACGGTTTGGTTATTATGGAGCGCAATAACGAAAGATACTGGTGGCATGGCGGATCAGGTAATGGGTATACAAATATGTATTTGCATTTGCCCAATCATGATCTGACCGTATTAATTCTTTCAAACCGTCAGGATGGATATGACTTTCTGAAAATGGCGATTTATATTGCCAAAGAATTTGAAAAAGGAATTAAGTTGTAATTTTGAATAGATGATAGATTCAAGGTTTGAGTATCAAGTATCAAGATTATAATATCAAGTATAAAGATATTAAAGCACAATTTTACCAATAAACAAATTCACAAGTTACAAATTACAAATTACAAATTTACAAATCCTTCGCGCCTTTGCGACTTAGCGGTAAAAGACAAGACATAAGACAAAAATAAAAGTATTCGAAAATCAGAGTAGATTTTTTTACGAATTCACCATTGGTGTCAAAAAGTTAGAATAAAAGTAGTGCCTTCATCTGGTTTAGAGTTGGCTGCAATTGATCCTCTATGCAATCGCATAATTTGTTTCGAAAGACTTAACCCAATACCCGAACCTTTTGGTTTGGTAGTAAAAAAAGGAATAAATATTTTATCAAGAACCTCTTTTAAAATACCCTGTCCGTTATCGATAACCTGAATAGTAACCCTGTTTCGTTTATTTAAAATGCCACGCACAATAATCTTTCCATTTTCCTGGTTTTCCATGGCATGGATTGCATTCTTAATAAGATTAATCAATACTTGCTCAATAAGTTTTGTATCTGCATAAAATTCCAGTGAAGCAGGATTAACGGTCATTTCCAGCTCTATTGGTTTTTCACCAATTTCGTCAAGCATAAGCGGTTTGATATCATCAAAAAGTTCTTTAACACCAGCAATTCTGAAATTAGGCTTAGGTATTTTTGTTAAGTTGCGATAAGTATTCACAAAATGCAATAATCCGTTACTTCGTTTGTTGATGGTTTTTATGGCCATGTGTACCTCCTCTATGGTTTCCATATCAGGGATGGATTTATTTTTCTCCGCATCTTTAAACATTAAATCCAGGGTAGAGGTGATGGATGATATGGGGGTAATTGAATTCATGATCTCGTGGGTTAACACACGGATTAATTTCTGCCAGCTTTCAGTCTCCTGATCTTCCAGTACACTTTGTATGTTTTTAATGGTAACCAGCAGAATGCTTTTATGGTGTATTTTAAATTCGGTTCCCGAAATGCTGAGCTGTAGTATATCATCTTCTTCCTGTACTTTTACCAGGCAGTTTTTCCCCGGTTTAAAATTTAAAAGCGTATTTACTAATTCAGGACTAATAGGCTTTAAGTCTTTAATATTTTTAATGGTTGCAATTTGAAACAATTTTTTAAATGCATTATTTACCATATCAACCTTCCCATCGCGCTGGTAGGTAATAATACTTACGTCAATATTTTTAACCAGGGCTTGTAAATATTGATACTGCTCTTCTTTTTCTGATCGTACTTTCTGGAAATCATGGATAACATCATTAAAAGCTTTGTTTAGCTCATCGAAAGATGAGCCGAGGCCTTCGATTTTAAAAGAGCGTGTAAACTCTGAAAATCGAATAGATTCTAAAAATCCGGCAAGGTCGCGGTTGGTTTTATCAATATATTTAAATAATAGATAGATTTGAAATAGAATAATCAATCCCACTAAAAACGGAGTGATAAAATATTCAAGGGTAATGGTATAGAAAAAAAGAAATATAGTTGCTGTTAACAGCAATATTCTGAAAATAGTTACAAATCTAAAATTCCTAAAGGCCATATTTTTCCATTCTTCGATATAATGATGTTCGCGTTAACCCAAGCATATTGGCAGCTTGAGATACATTGCCCTGATTTTGTTTAAGCACTTTTTCAATCACTGTTTTTTCTATGTCGTCGAGATTATACGTATCAAGTTCAAGTTCTCCAACTTTATCTTTTCTGGATGAAAAGATAAAATCATCAGGCTTGAGGGTGTCCGAATCACTCATGATAATAGCTCTTTCGATGGCGTGTTGCAGTTCACGAACATTGCCAGGCCACTGGTATTGCGATAATTTCTTCATAGCTTCGGAATTAATTCCCTTAATTTTTTTTCGATATTTTTTAGAATATATTCCGATAAAGTGTTTGGCTAATAATGGGATATCTGTAACTCTTTCCCGTAAAGGCGGAAGGTGTATTTCTACCGTATTGATACGATAGAGTAAGTCTTGCCTGAAGTTCTCATCATCAACCATTTGGTGAATATCGTTGTTTGTGGCGCAAATAAGCCGTACATCTATTGGTTTTGATTTTGTAGCTCCTACGCGTGTTATTTCGCGGCGTTCCAGTACCGTAAGCAATTTAGCCTGCATGGGTAATGACAGGTTCCCAATTTCATCTAAAAATAAGGTACCCCCTGAGGCAATTTCAAAACGGCCGGATTTATCTTTTTTGGCATCTGTAAATGCGCCTTTTATATAGCCAAACAGTTCGCTTTCAAAAAGGGTTTCGGCTATCGAACCCAGGTCAACATTGATAAATACTTCATCTTTACGAATCGAGTTGCGGTGTAGGGCTCTTGCAACCAACTCTTTCCCCGTGCCATTTTCTCCCAGAATTAATACATTTGCATCCGTTTTAGCGACTTTTTTGATGGTAGCAAAAACTTGCTGCATTTCGGGTGAATTACCAATAAATTCATGAAAAGGTTCATCCTGAATGGCACTAATTTCTTTTTGTTTTTTTCGTAAATCCGTAGCTTCGCTTTTTGAGCGGCTTAGTTTTATAGCCGATGAAATAGTAGCTAATAATTTTTCATTTTGCCAGGGTTTTAAGATAAAATCAGTAGCTCCTGATTTTATTGCTTTTACAGCTTTTTCGGCATCACCATACGCGGTAATAAATACTACAACTGCATCAGGATCAATCTCGAGGATTTTTTCGAGCCAGTTAAAGCCTTCCTGCCCACTAATAGCATCCTGCGTAAAGTTCATGTCCAAAAGGATGACATCATACACATTTTCGTATAATAATTCTGGAATAACGGAGGGATCCGTTTCGGTTTGAATTAACTCAACATGGTTTTTTAATAAAAGTTTTATAGCAAAAAGAATATCTTCATTATCATCAATGGCCAGTATTTTACCAATTTTTTCATTCATAATGATGTCAATTATAGATTTTTATTTCAAAGGTAAATATACAATATAATTTTAGAGAAAATAAGTAGATTTTTATCTGATTAATATTGTTAATTGCTTGAATAAACATAGAATAAAAAGTTTAAATAGGCCTAACAGGTTTTCAAAACCTCAATACCTGTTAGGTATCTGAGTTTAAAATGTTAACGGTGCTATTCTCTTTCTTAATGTGTTCGGAATCGTACTGTCGATGTTTCGGAATCGAACAGTTTTACAAAAAATGAAAAGTTGTAACGTGGTGTAAAATTCATTGAATCAGCGTTTTATTTGTTTTGGCATAATAAATGATTAGTTGATAACAATATTTGACTAAATTAAAAAATTAATATAATGGACAGGGTAATAGAAAAAAAACATAAATGGCTCAATAAAAAAACAATTTGGATAACTATAGGAGCAATTTTTATTTTATTGATCTCTTATAACATCTTTTTTGGCGATAAAAGCTCAAAATTAAATGTTGAAAAAGATAAAATTACCATTGAATCAATTGTAGAAGATGAGTTTAAAGATTATATTGCTGTTATAGGTACTGTTGAACCCATCAGTACGGTTTATCTTGATGCTATTGAAGGCGGAAGGGTAGAAGAAATTCTTATTGATGAAGGAAATATGGTTGAAGAAGGAGATGTTATCCTTAAATTAAGTAATACCAATTTAATTTTGGAAATATCGAATAACGAAGCAGCTGTTTCGCGTTCGATTAATGAATTTGAAAATACCAAGATTAACCTTGAATTGCAGCGTATTAACAGGCAACAAACGCTGATTGAAACCGACCGCCAGCTTAAAATGTACAAGCGACAATATGAGTATAATAAAAAATTATACAATGAGGAGCATATCTCTAAAGAAGAATTTGACCAGTCTTTTGAAAGATATGATGCGACAAAAAAACAATACGAGTTGTTTAAAGAAGCATTAAAGAATGATTCTATTTACCGGCATGTTCAGCTTAAAGCAATGGATCAGCAGATTAAAAATATGCAGGAAAACCTGAAAATTATTCAGGGACGAATGGAGAATCTAAATGTAAAAGCTACCTGCGATGGAGAGCTAGCAACATTAAATCCTGAAATTGGCGAAGTTATTGGTTATGGTACTCGTATCGGAACCATAAATATTTTGGATGATTATAAATTACGCGTTGAGATTGATGAGCATTATATAGCTCGTGTTGTGACAGGCTTACCAGGGAGTTTCGATTTTGCCGGCTCAAATTATAACTTAAAAATTGTAAAAGTTTATCCGGAAGTTAGTGCTGGTAGATTTGCAGTTGATATGGAGTTTGTTTCTGAAAAACCAGAACAGATAAGAATTGGACAAACATTTAGAATTAAACTTGAACTGGGCGAATCGAAACAAGCGGTATTAATACCGCGTGGTGGATTTTATCAAAGCACCGGAGGACAATGGGTGTATGTTGTAGATCCATCAGGAGAAATGGCTGTTAAGCGTGAAATATCTATCGGACGCCAGAATCCTAAGTATTATGAAGTGCTTGAAGGTTTAAATCCCGGTGAAAAAGTAATTGTATCGAGCTATGACAACTTTAATAATGTAGACAAAATTATATTGAAATAAATTAAAGAAAATTTAAATTTTAGGCCATGATTAAAACAAACGATTTAGTAAAAGTTTTCAGAACAGACGAAGTAGAAACAACAGCTCTGAATAAAGTGAATTTAAATATTGATAATGGCGAATTTGTAGCCATTATGGGCCCCTCAGGATGTGGTAAATCTACATTGCTTAATATTATCGGATTATTAGATAATCCTACGGCAGGTGAATTATATTTTTTGGATCAGGAAGTGTCGAAATATACCGAAAGACAACGGACAAACCTTCGAAAATCAAATATTGGCTTTGTTTTTCAGAGTTTTAATTTGATTGACGAATTGACCGTTTACGAAAATGTAGAATTGCCTTTGTTATATTTAAAGATGCCATCATCTGAGCGCAAAGAGAAGGTTGAAGCGGTGCTTGAGCGCATGAAAATGTCGCACCGAAAAAAGCACTTCCCTCAGCAATTATCAGGTGGACAGCAGCAACGTGTAGCTATTTCGCGAGCTGTTGTTACTAATCCTAAACTAATTTTGGCAGATGAGCCTACCGGTAACCTGGATTCGGCAAATGGCGAAAAAGTGATGAACCTTTTAATACAGTTGAATAATGATGGGACAACCATCGTTATGGTAACTCACTCTCCGTCGGATGCTGAAAAAGCACATCGAATCGTTCAATTATTCGACGGGCATATTGTTACCGAAAATATTAAAAAAGTTTTATAAATGTACTGATGATAAAAAGGCAGAAGTGTTCCCCTCTATACTTTCCCTATTTAAGTAAGATCCCCAATTATTTCACTTCTGTCTTTTTTCTTTTTTATAGCAGGTTCTATATATTTTTAGAAGCAGCTTTTTTATAAACCATCCTTTTTTAATTGTACAACGCACATTACTGTGCGTTGAAATTAAAAAACAAACCACGGGTGTTTACACGTTTATAAAAAGCAGGCGGTAAAATAGAAAATAACTCCAGTGGAGTCAAACATCCACGTGTTTATATTAATTCGTTTGCCAAAATCGGCTAAAGCCTCTGTACTTTATTAACTAGCCTCTAGTTAAGCTTTTCCAAAGTCCAAAACTTTGGAAAGTGATGATAAAATAGATTTTCCCTATGCTACCTCGTTATTAAAATTTGTTTTTATCATTGAACCTGCAGGAGGCAGGTGAACCCTCACTTTTTAATCAAGTGTACGTTAACGTACAAATTTGAACGGTTACGAACGAAATTAAGTTATTAAAACAATTAATGTTTTGATATTAATAATCTGTATTTTAGTATTTTATGCAAATTGGCATATATGTTGAAACTTTATTTATTACTATTTTTAAATTTTATAAAAAAGATTTATAATGTTAAAAAACTACCTTAAAATAGCGATACGTAATTTAGTTTCACAAAAGTTTTTTTCAATTATTAATATTCTGGGCCTGGCAACAGGTATTGCTGCTACCATCATGTTATTATTATATGTACAGCATGAGCTAAGCTATGATAAATTTCATCATAATTATGAAAACACCTATCGGATTATTTCATCAATACAGCAAGGTGATGCAGAACCGATGGTAGTTCCTTTTGCCTTGGCTAATGCTGCAGAGGTTATTGAAACTAATGTTCCGGAAGTCGTATCGGCATGTAAATTAGACAAACGTGAAGCCAATGTAACCATAAACAATAAAGTATTTAGCAGCCAGCAGTTTTTTTATGTTGACAGTACTTTTTTTGATGTATTTTCTTTTCCTGTAATTTCGGGAAATACTAGAGAAGCTCTTTTTAATCCAAAAAATATTGTTATTACCCAAAGTGCAGCTAAAAGGTATTTTGGAGAAGAAAATCCGATTAATAAGCAATTGAAAATTAATGGTGACGTATTTACTGTAAAGTGTTTAATTGAAGATATCCCTGCCAATTCGCATTTTACCTTTGATTTTATTACATCTTTTACTTCTATTAATCAGCTTGAACGATATTATGGGAACCGAGGGTTTGGTTTTTATACCTATTTTGTTGTCGACGATAAAGCGAAAAATGAAACCTGGAAATCAAAAGTAGTTGCAGAAAGTAATGAGAACATCGCTAAACACTTTAAGGATGAAGGAATGGAGAGTGCGCTTCAGATCGATACCGAAATACAAAAAATGAGTAAAATTCATTTATATTCCGATTATAACTGGGAGATAGCACCGCAAGGGAATATCCGAAATATTTATATCTACTCTTTTTTGGCTTTTTTTATCATAATAATTGCCATAATAAACTTTGTAAACTTAGTAACGGCAAGATCCGAAACCCGCTCAAAAGAAATTGGTTTGCGAAAAGTTATTGGAGCACAACGGAAAAATATTGTTAAACAATTTTTAGGCGAAGCAGTAATTGTATCTTTTATTTCATTACTGGTTGGTTTACTGATTGTCGAATTATTTCTCGATTCGTTCAGCATCCTTGTAAACAGAGAACTGGTATTAAATTATACCAACGTTAAATTAATCGGATCATTTATTGGCTTATCAGTCATCATTGGTTTAATTGCCGGAGCTTACCCTGCCGTTTATCTTTCAAAGTTTAATCCTGTACGAATTCTTAAAGGAATTACCCAAAAAGGGCGAAGTAATGAATATTTAAAAAAAGGATTGGTAATTTTTCAGTTTTCTATAGCTATCTTTTTAATCATCTCCTTATTGATAATGAATCTGCAAATGAATTATGTTAAGCGTAAAGATTTAGGATTTGATAAAGAACATGTATTGGTAATTGATAATCTTAAACCCGGAATTTATAACGATTTACAGGTAATTAAATCAGAACTGAAAAATATTCCACAAGTTATTTCTGTTTGTGGGTCAGAGAATATTCCAACGTATCATATGGTACAGAATGCATATAAAAAAGGAGATCATCCAGACAACTCAATTGTAATCAATGAAATGGCTGTACAAGATGATTATATCGAAACTTTTGGGATGAAGATTATGGAAGGCCGGGATTTTAACTCCAAGTTCAGAACCGACACTTTTTCCTTTATTATTAACCAAACAGCTGCTCGAAAGTTAGGCTTAAAAAATCCTGTGGGTAAGAAGATATATGTTTTGAAAGCCGAAGGTGAAATTGTGGGTGTCGTTAAAGATTTTCATTTTAACTCCTTTCATCATAAAATTGAACCATTGGTATTAACCAAATACCGTGATTACATATCCTATATATCGGTAAAAGTTACCGGAAATAATTTAAATCAAACCATCTCGTCTATCGAAAATATTATTAATAAATATAATACAGGTTATGAATTTCGCTATTTTTTTATGGATGATAGGTTTGATAATCTCTACAAAGAAGAACAACGTAGCAATAAATTAAATCTTTTTGGTTCGGTGCTGGCTATTATTATTGCCATGTTAGGAATTTTTGCTTTAACATCATATACGGTAATTAAAAGAACAAAAGAGATAGGAATACGCAAAGTTGTTGGAACACCGGTAAGTCGGATTTTATGGATGTTATTAACGGATATTTCTAAATGGGTATTGCTGGCTAATATTTTTGCATGGCCATTGGCTTACTATTTTATGAATAGCTGGCTTAACAATTTTGCTTATAAAATTGAACTGAAAATTTGGATGTTTGTTGCCGGAGCATGCATTGCTTTTATCATAGCCATTATAACCGTAATTGTTCTTGCATATAGGGCAGCATCCGCTAACCCTGCTCATGCTTTACGATATGAATAATTATTAATTCAAAGGAAAGGATATGGATTATGTTAAAAGATTTATGTATTCCCATTCCCTGATTTTGCGAATATGAAATTGCCGAATTATACCTTAAAATGGGTGACCGGAAAATCAGTTACGATTTACGGGTTGAATCATTCCCTTGGGTTATTG
>JAXHVS010000049.1:8988-12666 GCA_034189025.1 Bacteroidota bacterium | reverse complement strand
CAATACCAAAATATTCAAGTTTTTTAAAATCTTGAAATTACATCAAACCACAACTAAATGTTCGATAATTTCGGACGTCTTTTTGTTTTTTAAAATCTTGAAATTACATCAAACCACAACGTACATCATAGTCAATACCAAAATATTCAAGTTTTTTAAAATCTTGAAATTACATCAAACCACAACTAAATGTTCGATAATTTCGGACGTCTTTTTGTTTTTTAAAATCTTGAAATTACATCAAACCACAACGCCCCGATGCTTGGTATGGGTCCGTTTACAGTTTTTTAAAATCTTGAAATTACATCAAACCACAACATGTATGGGATACAATTGTAAAAGATTGCGGTTTTTTAAAATCTTGAAATTACATCAAACCACAACGGCTTGCCATTTATCCCAATCCCATTCACTGTTTTTTAAAATCTTGAAATTACATCAAACCACAACCAGCACCTATTTTGTTAAACTCGTATTGTTGTTTTTTAAAATCTTGAAATTACATCAAACCACAACTTGAAAAAGCAGATTGTGCGTAAATGTTAGTTTTTTAAAATCTTGAAATTACATCAAACCACAACATACAAAGGTGCTTTATAATGTTTTTATTGTTTTTTAAAATCTTGAAATTACATCAAACCACAACATGCTACCGAGAATGTGTGTGGCTGGTACCTTTTTTTAAAATCTTGAAATTACATCAAACCACAACTGTCTCCAGTAAGCTCGAAATTACTTCATTGTTTTTTAAAATCTTGAAATTACATCAAACCACAACGGCCGGGCGGGCATTTGATGGGCGGCAAAGGTTTTTTAAAATCTTGAAATTACATCAAACCACAACGCATCAATATTTTGGTCAAGAAATTCGTAGTTTTTTAAAATCTTGAAATTACATCAAACCACAACCGAGCAGCTCCTTATTTTGTCTTATCCATAGTTTTTTAAAATCTTGAAATTACATCAAACCACAACTAAGGGTGATTTTTTAGCCATATAAGCAACGTTTTTTAAAATCTTGAAATTACATCAAACCACAACAGAAAACCGTCACAATGTAAAATTAGAATTGTTTTTTAAAATCTTGAAATTACATCAAACCACAACAGTGCCTCTTTAAATTGTAAGGGATTCACCGTTTTTTAAAATCTTGAAATTACATCAAACCACAACAGGTTCTTGTTTCTTTATTCCTTTTTGAACGTTTTTTAAAATCTTGAAATTACATCAAACCACAACTGACTATTGCAACGGTCTGTCTTGAGAATCGTTTTTTAAAATCTTGAAATTACATCAAACCACAACAAGCTTGCTGTAAAATCTATTACGCATAATGTTTTTTAAAATCTTGAAATTACATCAAACCACAACTAGCTGCTCTTTCAAAGAAGTAAAAGACAGTTTTTTAAAATCTTGAAATTACATCAAACCACAACAGCTTATCCGTTACGTAAAAATCAAAAGGTGTTTTTTAAAATCTTGAAATTACATCAAACCACAACATAAAGCCGATTTGCCTATAAACTGGCGTTGTTTTTTAAAATCTTGAAATTACATCAAACCACAACTATGTCAAGTTCTTTAGCCATAGACTTAACGTTTTTTAAAATCTTGAAATTACATCAAACCACAACAGCTTGAAGGAGGGGTCCAGGGAGATCCAGTTTTTTAAAATCTTGAAATTACATCAAACCACAACCATGAGCAGGGCGTTGTGAAATCCCTCGAAGTTTTTTAAAATCTTGAAATTACATCAAACCACAACCATAAATTGTTGCTTATTTATCAATATAGGTTTTTTAAAATCTTGAAATTACATCAAACCACAACTACGCAAGCATTGATTTGCGTTGCCTGGTTGTTTTTTAAAATCTTGAAATTACATCAAACCACAACTGCTATATTTTGAGTAATCTATTGGCATAGTTTTTTAAAATCTTGAAATTACATCAAACCACAACATTAACTAATCCTTTATTTGTTTTGTTACCGTTTTTTAAAATCTTGAAATTACATCAAACCACAACCTGGGTTGCTAAAAGGCCTTTTTTTACTCTGTTTCAAGCTGTTTTTTCGGCCTGTTTTTTATTCACTGAATCCACAGGAAGTGGTTTTGTGTAATCAAAAATACAATTCTATCGGCAATTTTAAAAATTTCTTTTCACTATGTCAAAGAACTTTCTTTATTACTTAAAATATTTCCAATTGTTTGGGCCCTTCAGGCAGGGCTTTTTCTTTAACTCCCCAAAAATTAAGAATATCGCCGTATTGTTTATCGGTGATACGCAGAATACTTACCTGTCCTTTTTCAGGGATACAGGCTTTTATCCTTTTTACATGCACCTCGCCGCTTTCTTTACTGGCACAATGGCGCACGTAAACCGAATATTGCATCATGGTAAAACCATCCTGTACCAAATCTTTTCGGAAACGGGCAGCCGCTTTTCGTTCTTTTTTAGTATTGGTTGGTAAATCGAAAAAAACAAAAAGCCACATGATATGATATGCATTTAAACGGTTATGTTCCATACATTATACAATGGTTGGAAATTCGATCTGTTTTTTATTTCCTGCAAAACAAGCAGCCAGCGAGGCAGTAGTATGGGTAATAGCAATCATCAACGGCCGGGTTTGGTTCTTCATTCCCACATCGGACGATAAAATTTCGAGCAATTCGGCTTTTAATGCTTTATCTACCATATCCACCTCAGGATATTTTTGGCAAATATCCCATACCGCATAATCGATAAAAGGCCGGTAGGGTTCCATCATATCATCGGCCAAACAAAATGCATTATAGCGGTTCCGGTGATAGATGCCAAACGAAGGCAGCAGCCCGGAGCCGGTTAAAGCTCTTGCCACGGCTGCCCGCAAAACAATATATCCATAATTTAACAATGCATTGGGCCAATCGCCATATCGTTCGCGGGCAAAATCATCGCCAAAAAGTTTTTTCCAGTACAATCGTGCAGCCATTCCTTCACGGTTGTCGCTGTCGCCACTCTTAACCTGTTTAGCCAAATGTGGTAATGGATTCGAATCGATTCCCAGTTTATCTAATACTTTTGCCTGATTTTCGATTTTAGCCATTACCGTTTGTTTCCACAGATTTTTTTTCAATGGCTCGGATGCTGCCACCTGTTGGCGATAAACTTCGGTTTGCTGATGATGCCCTTCCATATTGAGTAACATCGATTGCGGATGATGTTTGCTGTTGCAAAAAATAACCGCCACATTATGATTCATCAATTCTTCGATTAACGGCATTGTAAAACTGATTTGCATATTTTCAATCAGCATAAAACCAATATCTTCAACAGGTACGGTTTTGGTTTGCTGTTCATCTTTAAGCTCAACAACCAACTGTTTATTTTTAACCGACAACCGGCTGGGTTTGGTAAAATATAAGGTTCGTTTTATCATTTTAGTTAAATTTAATTGTTTATTCAACAAATCTGTAACAGTCTCAGTGAGTCTCAAAGACACACCGAAACTTCTCATTATGGCAACCGAGAGTTTCGCTTAAAGCGAAGCTCTCGGTGTGCGGCTCCAAAACCACTCTATTCAGCCTAACCATTAAATGAAAATGATTCGGCATTAACCCTGTCAAATTAGATTTCATTGCTGCTCCCATTTTTTCAACCTGTTTTTAAGATACATTTTTCCATAATTAAAATA
>JAXHVS010000049.1:0-8888 GCA_034189025.1 Bacteroidota bacterium | reverse complement strand
AAATGAAAATGATTCGGCATTAACCCTGTCAAATTAGATTTCATTGCTGCTCCCATTTTTTCAACCTGTTTTTAAGATACATTTTTCCATAATTAAAATATAATATATTCGCTTGCAACTGTTTTATTTACTAGTGCCCCATTCCGCATCCCCGCAAAATCTTGCGCAGATGAAAATTCCCATGCTGTTTCTGTTTTTACCAATTCGGCCTTTACCGGATTTTGATGAATATAGTTAAAACATACTTGTGGATATTGACGCTCAGGACAATCTACCTGAATCTGCGTTTTAAATTCTGTATTATAGAACGAGGGAGTTATACCGTTTGGACAGTTCAGGCATTCGGCTTTGGTTTCTTTACGGAATAAAGAACCTGTTCGGTTTTGTTGTTTATTGATTGCATTGGTATATGAACGGAGCATAATACCTATAGATTGATTTAGGGTGCGTTGGCAACCGAGAGTTTCGCTTAAAGCGAAGCCCTCGGTGTGCGGCTCCAAAACCACTCTATTCAGCCTAACCATTAAATGAAAATGATTCGGCATCAAGCACCATGCTAAAATATCGGAATAAGGTATTATATGAACTTTTATCTTTTTTAAAAAGAACAAATAATTATCCCGGTTAAAAAATATCTTTTGCCGGTTATTTCCCTGGTTATAAATATGGTATATGTAACCTTTTACAAATTTCATGGTATAATGTATCGTTTACCGAGGGTTTCGCCTGAAGCGAAGCCCTCGGGTATCTATACAGCTTTTTAAACCCTCGTTATTTTTCCTAATTGGTTTATCTTAACTTTAACAGGATTTACTTTCTCCCATAAAGAAAAGCTAGCGATTCGATATTGTTCGTCTTTATTTAACAAAGTACTTGCCAGATGATGCCTGAAATTATAATCTAAACTCGATAGTTTTTGCACCCGGTAGAGATGTTTACTTAATACTTGCATATCCAAACTGCTGATATCATTCGTTTGATCTTTATCCAAACCCAATAAAAACATATCATTTACTTCTAATATTGATACTATTTCTGCACCATCATTTGGCAATTGATATACAGGATTTCCCTGATTTTTTCGCTCTGCAGCTTCCCAAAGCGTTACAATACTTTCCTGTAATTGTCCTTCATGGTTTTTATAAATCATCACATGGTGGTTATTCCTTGGATTCACATATTGATTTGTATTCTCTGAGGGTTTTAACATTTCGGTATTTCCCAGGTTTTCCCTGATACGCACTTTTTTAATCGGTACTTTGTCTCCTTTTTTATTCGGGAGGGTATAAAGTTGCCGGTTTTCTTCCTCAAGCAATTTTATTTGTTCGTCAATTCTTTTTTCTTCCTCATCTCCTGCTTTGGCCCGGTCTTTCTTTAGGGCTTTAATTTGTTCGGTAATAAACTTCTCTCTTTCACGCCCATGTTTAACTATACTTCGTACCCGGTCGTCCACAATTTTATCCAGTTGCTTATCTTTTAAAGATTCAAGCGGCTTTCGAACATGAAAAGCTTGTTCCTTTTGAGGTGGTTTACGTTTACCATAAACTGTTTCCTTGTGTAATTGTCCACGAACAGCCTGTCCTTCGCTTCTATATTTTTTACCATTTTTCTCAATTATCATGGTTACTTTTTTGGTTACGGTATTATCTTTATGATGCGAAACCAATATTTTGCCGGCAGCTTCTTTTGCTTCATGGAAAAAATTATCCCAGGGCTCATCAAAATATGGCCTTTCAGAAGCAATTCCTTTTTCCAGCGCATCCTTTTGTGCGTAATACCGGTTTAATTGATTTATAATATTATAATCTGTAAGGGCAATGGCAATAGCATCTACAGCATGATGCCTGTGGTCATCCCTGTTCTTTTTCGGGTCAAATCGAATCTCACCGGTTTTATGGTCAACCCATATTTTTCCTTCGATTAATTTTTCATCACTTTCAATCTCAGGTGGTTTATTTTCAACAGCAGTATATTCAGGATTATTTGTTAAGATATTCAACACCGCCCAATATCTTCCGGGTTTATTATCCCAGTCAAACTGTAACTGAATATCGTGTAAAGCAGTAAAAGTTCCTTCTTCGTTTACATCACCTAAAACCAATAATTGATTATTTTCAATTTCAGGTTTTTCATTTTTGGTAGCAATAAATTCAATATTTTCAAAATCTAAATCAAGCAGCACCCAATATTGTCCATCGTCCAAATCAGTTTTACACTGATAAATGTATGAGGTAAAAACATGATCTTTTACTTTACCGAAAAGGCAAATACCATTTTTATTTTCAGGCCGCTTATTTTTTTCCGGCTCTTCAAATTTTTTGTCAACTATTTTGAATTTTGCCCAGTAACTTCCATCATCAATATTTTTAGGTACATCAATTCTACGTTTCAAACTATCATGATTAAATTTATTCCGATTAATCATTCCTCTTAAAATAATTTCATCATCACCATAATCTGGTTTATCAACATACTGGCGCAATGTTTTTAATGGTTTTGATACCTGAAATTTAACGTAATATTTACCGTCAGGAATATCCGGAGCTTCAAATTCAAGATTAAGCCTGTGCGCCTTAAACTTATTTTTAGTCACATAACCAGTAACTACAGTTTCCTCGGCAGCAATATCGGGCCGTGGGTTATTCATTGGGTATAATTTCTTTATAGTCTTTTTTTCATCGGTTACAGCCCAATAATTAATATCTCTATCTTGGTCAATCTCAAATTCATCATCGGGCAAACTAATGGTAGGTTGAAGAATATTATTTAACCCCCACAATCTTCTTAAATCTGCAGTTACAGCTCCGGGCATAACTAAAATCTCATTACAAACTTCGGAAAGGATTTCTTTTGTTTTTTTACTGATATACCGATCATCGTTTAATTGGCGTGAAATAAATTCTTCGGTTTTCCATTCTGTTTTTCGTGTGGTAAAACGTTTGGCTTTATTAAATGGTAACACACTGTAAGCTCTTTGCTCAATTTCTTCCCAACTTGCAGCGCCCCACAATTTTTTATCGTTATTTTTTTGGTAAAACTGATAGGGTGTTAAATTTCCTTTTAATTGATTAAATTTTGCATCGCAAATAGTCTTGTTAGTAAAACTATCATCTAAAGAGAAACTTCTTGGAATAATATGTTCAATCTGAACTTTATTTTCCTTCCCAAGCAAGTCGCTAATATTTAAGGTTTTCCCGGTATAAGGACAAACAACTTTTCCAGCTTTGGCTTGTATCTCATTAAACAAAAGTACTTTTTGTATATTTTGCCTTGAAGGTGCAAGCTGATATTCTTTCAAAATTTCCCGAACATTTTCATTTGCTTCAAAATTTTGTGTAATCATGCGAGAAACTTCGCTCCTGCCTTTTTTGCTTAATTTCATTTCTCGTCCCATCTCTACAGCAATTCGATCAAACTTTCCATACTTTTCTAATAATTCATTTACCATCCTTCTCATTTCTTGTACAGCACGTTGAACAATTGGGTTTCTTAAGTTTTCTATCTCAGATATTTTATTAGACTTTGCTTTTTCTTCAACTTCCTGGCTATGATGGTACAATTTTTTAAAAGCCGGGTCATCTTTCTCAAATCCATAATGATTTTCAGGATTAGAGAGATATTCTATTATTTTTTCTATAGCCTCCCCTTGTTTATTTTTTTCTTTAATAATTGCAAGGACATCTTTAACAATGATATCATGATAATCAGCAAATCTTTCCCAGCGGGGAATTTCATCATTTTGGATTTTGTAATTAAACGCATTCATAACACCACCCAACACAACTGCCTGGTTATACAATAAACCACGCTGGAGAAATGGCAAAATGTTTCGAATAGCTTTTAGGGATAAACTGGAATATTTATCATCTTTTATACTTACTTTTTTAACATCTTCTAATTTTATATTTTCTTTTAACTCATATTCTTTTGTTTTAATAAGTTTCTTAAAAAGCTTTTCCGAATCATCGAAAAAATAGAAATCATGCCAAATATTATGATAATTATCATCCCAACCCTTTTTATTAAATAGTTTACTTAATTGAGCTATAGTTGGACATCCATCTACTTTATCATCATCATTATAATTAAAATTTTCATGCGACATTTGAAGTAACTTAATAATATCTGCAAATTTTACGGTAGTTTTTTTAGTTTTTAAAAAATCAACAATAACCTTTTTCTGCTCAATAGGTAATGGTATATTATTCCCAAATTTAATTGTATTAACGTATTGCCATGCTCTGAAAATCTCATAATCAGGATGTGAAATTGAAACCGGAGTTTTATTTTTTTCATAACGGCATTTTCCAAGCAAACTTTTCTGAGAGCGCAAAGGGCGTTGATAAAACAAAACACTATCTTTATTATCAAATTTAATGTTGTTATCCTTTATTTCAACCTTTCCGCCAAGATGATCGTGCAATGATATTTTTTCAAAGGAAATTACCCTTGTAAATGTCTTATTAGCATTTTCTCTCTCAACTACAATTTCCTGGACATCAACTTTATCTCTGCAATCTTTGAGATATTCAATTTTCTTAGCATTTCTATTCCGATTTTTACTACCATTAAGAAAAACCACTTTTTGTTTTGTTACAAATACTTTGTCTAATCCAAGTCTTGGAGCTTGTTTTTGCCATATTTTTTCAAATTCTTCAACATACATATCCCGCAATGTATATCTTCCTCTAATTCTTAAATCTTTGCCATCCTCATTGCGGATATTTTTAAAAGATTCATTTTCATCAGGATAAATGGTATAAAGATATTCTCCAAGGGTATTGCCATTTAATGCTGCCTTGGTATCATCAATACCAACCATATTTTCTTTTCCAGCATATATTTTTCCGGTTTCTTTCTCTTTGCGGGTACTTAGAAAACCACGGCGTTGAATAATATGATACAAAAACCGGCCAAATTCCATTTTGGTTAATTCGCCATTTATTCCTTTGTAGCGAATTTCATAGGGATTGATTTTTAACCATTGAATAAATTCTTTCGTTTGCGGAAAATGCCTTCCTTCACTTTTTTTTGTTTTATCCCAATGTTTCCAAACCATCAACTGATCAAAAGTTAATGGGCACATCTCTTGCTCAACTAGCAATTCGAGTAATTTTATTTTTCGCATTCTCCGTCGGGCAACCTGCCTTCGGGTTTGTCTGTTCTCTCTTCGCAAAGCATTTTTAGATTTTTCTCTTTCTTCACCCTCATTCATATTTACAACACCTTCGGGAAAAATCCTTACACCGCAATCATCAATTTTGTTATTTTCTTTATCTACAACAGCCCATCCAATGCTGTTGGTTCCGAGGTCGAGTCCTAATATTTTTGTCATAGCATTTAATTTTTTTGTTTGATATTAACTCGTTTATAAGAACATTAAGTTATAAAAATTTAGTCAGAATCTTGACATTTTAATTAAAATTTTATACTTTTGAAATATTACATCTTATCACAATAAGGCTATATGCCGAAGGATGTTAATCCTATACTCCCGCTTCGGTGGGAGTTTTTTTTAACAATTGCCGGTTAACAACTTCCATAATTATTTTTATCATTTTTTTTGCAAATAAGAATCTATCCGCTACATTTGCATCATGGTTATGGTTCTTAGTATAAAAGCTAAGAGGGAACCGGGTGAAAGTCCCGGACAGTTACCGCTGCTGTAATCTCCATACCAAACTTTTTGTCCTTGAAAAGCCACTATTCGTTCCCGGGTTATATTCCGGTACGAGTGGGAAGGCCGGCAAAAAGGGAGTAAGTCAGAAGACCTGCCATTAACCATTTGCATTTGTAGCTTTCGGATAAAAAGCGAGGGTGTATTAAAACCACACCAACACATTTCCCTTTATATCCTGTTAGTTACAGATGATTAAATCGATAAACCGGATTTAATTATTTGTGCTAATGAAGTTTTTAAGATTAATATTATTTTGTTTTCTGGCAGTTACACTCCCAGGTTTTGGTGTAGAGCCGGCTGAAGACTTGCCTGTAGATACCATTGTCCTTAAAGAGGTTCAGGTTTCTGCACAACGAATGAATCATTTTTCTACAGGCCTAAAAATATTTCCCATTGAAAAAGAGCTTATAGAAGAATACAAAACTCAATCGTTGGCTGAATTGTTAGCTATGCATAGTCAGATATTTATTAAAAGCTATAGCAATGGAGGTGTTACAAGTCCCTCCACACGTGGAAGCGGAGCCAATCATACAGCTATTTTGTGGAATGGATTTAATCTTCAGGATCCCATGAACGGAATGGCAAACCTTTCGCATATACCCATGAGTTTTGTAGATGAAATAGCGGTACAACAAGGCGGATCGGGAGCATTGTACGGAAGCGGAGCATTAGGAGGAGCCATTCACTTTAACACAAATACTTCATACAACAAAGGTTTTGAGATTAAAACTCATCAAAAATATGGAAGCTACAAAAATATTTTTAATGGAATCAACCTTAATTACAGCAATAACAATTTTTCTTCATCTACCCGTGTTTTCCGGCACACCTCACAAAACAATTACGACTATGAAAATATTGCCTCCATTAACCGGCAAACCGAAAAGCTTGCCAATGCAAGCTATCAACGATTTGGATTTTTGCAATCGCTAAAATATAAACTCAACAACCGGCAAGAGATAGCTTTTAATGGATGGTATCAAAAATCGTTTAATGAATT
The DNA here is from genome assembly GCA_034189025.1 of Bacteroidota bacterium. GTDB lineage: Bacteria > Bacteroidota > Bacteroidia > Bacteroidales > UBA12077 > UBA12077. Next base: position 2,208 of record JAXHVS010000049.1, on the reverse strand, counting down.
ACCATCTACGATGCTAAATGTAAATCCCGGACAGGAAGAACAAAAAGATCAACACATAAGAATTACCGCTGGATGGAGAAGGTTAGGCGAGCAATCAACAACCATCATCAGAACAGCATATTTGAATGGTGAAAATATTTATACAAATCCTGTAATTAACGACACAACAAATAATAAAACAAATTCTCTTATTGCCGAAATTGAACAAAAATTTCAGTTGGGCAATAATCATTTAATTAATTTAGGGATTAACGAAACTTACGAAAAAGCCTCCTCTGAAAACTACGGAGGAGAAAAATACAGAAACAGGGTTTCATTTTTTACTTCTTACAAAATTTTCAACCTTAAAAATACACTTTCCTCAACGCTAAGTTTTCGAAACGAAATTATTGATAACTCAACTACCCCCATCACTTATTCTTTGGGTATAAAAGCCAACATCTTCGAATGGATGACGCTAACATCTAATTTTGCTAAAAATTACCGCATACCAACATTCAACGAGCTTTACTGGGGCAATTGGGGTAATCCCAACCTGGAACCGGAAAAAGGGTTTAGCGAAGATATTGGGATAACATTACAAAAAAATTTTACAATGCATCAGGCCCAATTAAATGTTACGGCTTTTAATAGCAATATTGATAACTGGATTATCTGGATTCCCGACCACACGATTTGGACTCCCAAAAATGTACAAAAAGTATGGTCGCGTGGAATGGAAAGTTCATTAAACTATTGTTTTTCTTTAAACAAACTACAACTGCGATTTAATGCAAGCTACAATTATACCAAAACAACCAACGAAGCTAATAATCATCTCAACAACAAACAGTTAATTTATGTTCCACTACATCAATACCACTGGGGGATATTGGCAAAGTACAAAATGTTTGATATAAAATATAACGAATCGTATACCGGAAAAAGATACACCTCAGAAAATAACCAACAACAGGTTGATGCTTTTACAGTTGGAGATTTGCATCTGGGGATGCATTTCGACACAAAAATAATAACAGGGAAATTAACCTTTTCGGTACAAAATATTTGGAACACATCGTACCAGGTAATGGCCTGGTATCCTATGCCATTACGAAATTATGCCATACAATTAACCTTAAATTTTAACCATAAAAAATAAAAAATGATGAAAAAATTAAATTTAATCGGATGGGTTATATTAAGCCTAACAATTACATTAATACTAAATTCTTGCGAAGATGATGATAACCCATATCCAACTGGTGTTTATACCGATGGTGTTTTTATTGTAAACGAGGGCAACTCCACTTCCGGAGGCTATATTAGTTTTTATAGCTACGAGGGTGACACCGTTTCTAACAATATTTTTGAGAAGATAAACGACAGGCCTTTAGGTACTTTTGTTCAATCGCTAACTAATTTTAATCATAAAGCTTTTATTGTTGTTAATGGCTCCAATAAAGTTGAAGTTGTTGAGCAACACAACTTTAACGAAGTAGCTACCATCATTGGATTTGATTTACCCAGATATTTTACAGCTGTATCTAATCATAAAGGGTATGTAACACAGTGGGGCGAAGAGGGACAAATAAAAGTAATTGATTTAAATAATTATGAAATATTAAAATCTATTGATGTTGGTACCGGCCCTGAAAAAATGTACACTTATTACGATAAAATATATGTAGCCAACGGTGGAGGATTAAGTGTGGACTCTACAGTTTTTGTTATTGATGTCTCTAATGATCAGGTAATTGATACTATTGAAGTAGGACATAATCCCAAAGATATGGTTATAGATACTGATGGAACCCTCTGGGTTTTGTGTTATGGATATGTACAATACGGTGATGACTGGAGTGTTGTTTACGAATCCCCATCAGAGTTATACAAAATCAATACAAACAATCATAATATTATTGATTCATACACGATTAGTGAATATCTTCATCCCGAGCATTTGGAAATAAGCCCTGATGGCCAGTATATTTATTACGGCGGTGGCTTTTCGTTTGGAAATATATATAAAATGAATATTAACGATACAGAGCTCCCTGCAAATCCATTCAGCGATAAATCTTTTTACGGATTTAATGTAGATTGGAAAGACGGGACATTATTTGCATTGGAAGCTCCGGATTTCACCTCCAATGGCTTTTTATACCGAATTAATCATGATGGCACAATATTAGGTGATTATGAAGTAGGCATAGGCCCCAATAGTAT
>JAXHVS010000048.1:0-35284 GCA_034189025.1 Bacteroidota bacterium | reverse complement strand
TAAATAACTATTGGTGCTGTTTATAACTCATATTATAAAATTATTTTCCATAGATTTTTACTATTGTTTTGTTATGTTGTAGATTATGTTTTACTTTTATAAATTCAATTAATCACTAAAAAAAGAAAATTATGAAAAAAGTATCAACTTCTTTATTGGTAACCGCAGGTATTGTAGTGATTTTACTATTAATATTTGGGAGTTCATCATTTGTTACCATACAACCGGGTGAACGAGGCGTTATTTTTAGAAAGTTCACCACAGGATTGGACAAAGAAAATGTAAAAACTGAAGGATTTCATATTATTGCTCCATGGAATAAGATGTATCGTTATGATGTAAGAGAACAACAGGTAGAAGAGTCGATGGATGTTTTAGATAAAAACGGACTTTCTATTGCCGTGGATGTTACCATGCGTTTTAACCCATTTCCCGACCGAATAGGTTATTTACATGAAACATTTGGAACGAATTATATTAATAAATTAGTTATTCCAGAAATGCGTTCAACAGTGCGACAAGTTATGGGAAGATACACTGCCGAAGAAATTTATTCGACAAAAAGGAGTGAGGTTGAAGAATCAATAAAAACAGAAACTCGCGAAACGCTTGGAACAGAAAAAAATAATATTGCCATGTCTACATTGCTTATTCGTTCGATTAGGTTACCAGCAAAAATCAAAGACGCTATTGAATATAAACTGGAAGAAGAACAAAAAGCATTAGCTTATCAATATAGACTTGAAAGAGAAGAAAGTGAAGCCGAACGAAAGCGTATTGCTGCTGAAGGTGAAGCGAGGGCGAACAAAATTATTAATAATAGTTTAACTCCTGAACTATTGAAAATGAGAGGAATCGAAGCTACCGTTAAACTTTCCGAATCGCAAAATGCAAAAGTGGTTGTTATTGGCAGCGGAAAGGATGGGTTGCCTCTGATTTTGGGAAATAATTGATTTTAGTCTTTTATTATAAAAAAGCCGATTTAATAAAAATCGGCTTTTTTTAATTTATTAAGTATGCTATATACTATCGGTTTTTCTCAGCAAATCCTCTTCCTGCGCGTAATGCTTTGAGATTCACATTTACAATATCTTCGCCTTTACGGCCAAAGATTTTACGAATTCCTTCTTCGAAACTTTCAAAAGGGATATTAAAAAACGGACTTGCTGCACCCAGCATTACGATGTTTGATGAACGTTTAGAACCAATCTCTGCTGCAATGCTGTCGGCATCAATTGCAATATGATTTTTGCGTTTTTCTATCTCGTTTAAAATTGTTTCTTTCTCCGGGTAATCAGGAATATTTACAAATGGAGTAATATTCGTAACCAACCACCCATCTTTTGATAAAAAAGGAAGGTATCTTAACGACTCCATAGGTTCTACCGATAAAATAATATCTGCTGCACCCATTGGAATTAAGTCGGAAGCAATTTCTTTGTCAGAAATACGCATATGCGACTGAACGGCACCGCCGCGCTGACTCATTCCATGAACTTCAGCTTGTTTTATGTAAAGGTCATTATGTAATGCTGCCATACCTATTGTTGCAGCTATGGATAATATTCCCTGTCCGCCAACTCCTGCTAATACTATATCTGTTTTCATAGGTTTATTTTTTTCAATGAATAAAATCTACAATTAGTAGGTTATTTTAAATTTAACTGAACAAGCTTTTCTGCAAGCTTTTTATTTTTCATGGTCTGAACACATTGTCTTCTGGGTATAATTACAGATACTCCGTTGTAGGCCAGTTCTTCTTTCATGATTTCTACCATTTCATCTAAATTTTTCTTAGTAGGCCTGAATACTCTGATGTGTTCGGGCTCAACACCCACACCTTTACAAATATCTTCAATTTTACCCAGGGCTTTTGAGTCCTGTCCTCCGGTCATAGCCGTGGTGAAATTATCAGAAATGACAATTGTTACAGGGGATTTTTCACTCACACAGTCAATTAATCCAGTAATTCCAGAGTGGGTAAATGTAGAGTCGCCAATAACAGCAACAGATGGTACCATTCCGGCATCTGCTGCTCCTTTTGCCATCGTTATCGAAGCGCCCATATCAACACATGAGTTAATAGCGTTGTATGGGGGTAGTGCCCCTAACGTATAACATCCGATATCAGAAAAAACTCGTCCTTCGCTATAATCAGCCAACGCTTTATTTAATGCATTGTATGCTTCAATATGCCCACATCCTACACACATGGATGGTGGGCGGTTTTTTACCAATTCAGGAATCGATTCGTCGGTTACGGTTTCTAAACCCAAAGCGGTGGCTACAATATTTGGATTCAATTCGCCATCGCGTGGCAAAGTGCCATCGAGTCTTCCGATAATTGGTTTCCCGGCTTCCTGATACCCTTTTAACATCTCTTCAACAATTGGGTAACCTTCTTCAATAACAAGCACTTTTTTGCACTCATTAACTATTTTCAATACTTGCTTTCGTGGAATAGGATACTGGCCTATTTTTAATACAGGATGAGAAAGTTCTTTATCCTGGAAGTTTTCCATTAAATAGTTATAAGCAATTCCGGTCGTAATTATTCCTAAACTATGGTCTTTTCCATCAATATATTGATTAAATGTTGATTCTTCGGATGCAACTTCTAATCCTGCTTGTATTCCGATTAATTTTTTATAGTTTTTCTTGGCAATAGCCGGTAAAAGTACGAACTGCCGAAGATCTGAAGGTAATGAGTTGTTATTTTGTGATTTTTGTGCCAGTGTTTGAACACCTGAGCGTGAATGTGCTAAACGTGTTGTAATTCTTAATAATACAGGGAGCTTATATTTTTCCGATAACTCGAAACCATGGTATGCCATTTCGTAAGCTTCTTGCTGACTGGTAGGCTCGAGAATAGGTATCATGGCAAATTTACCATAAAACCTTGAATCTTGCTCATTTTGTGATGAATGCATGGAAGGGTCATCGGCAGCAACAACAATTAGGCCTCCATTAACACCTGTGATGGCTGAGTTAACAAAGGCATCTGCTGCAACATTTAATCCAACATGTTTCATACAAACCATGGCTCGCTTCCCTGCATACGACATTCCTATTGCAGCTTCCATGGCTGTTTTTTCATTGGCTGACCAGGTGCTATGAATGTTATTTTCCTGGGCATATTTTGATGCCTGAACATATTCTGTAATTTCTGTTGACGGAGTCCCAGGGTAAGCATAAATACCGGATATCCCTCCATCAAGTGCTCCCTGTGCAATCGCTTCGTCTCCTAATAATAGTAATTTTTGCATATTATAATTATTTTATGTTTTTAATCTTTTAACTATTTAAAGATGATAAGTTAGAAAAAATTAATGATTTATAAAAACCTTAACATTGGATAGGAAATATTAGAGGCCACCAAAACGTTTTAGGTAACCTACCTGAATAGCAATAACATAATAATATATTACCTTATTAATTTTCAAATTAATTCGTTTTTAATTTAATTTTTTTTCTTACAACAAAGGTAACACTAATTTAAAAACAGACCAACTATAAAAAGATTGTGTAAAACATGTTTTAATAAAATGGAAAGGGCTAAAATGATTAAAATGCATAGAATACGTTGAATGCCTAAAATGCCTAGAATTCCTAAAGTGGCTAAAAAATGTTAAAAAAATATTTAATAATAAACTAAAATCGTCTGTTTTGGGATGGGATCTATTTTTTAATCCATAATTTAAAACACCAATTGCTTATTGATAAACAGATAGTACTATTTTTCTGTTGGATGCATGGTTTCTGAACTCGCACAAATAAATTCCCTGCCAGGTACCAAGATTTAATTTATGATTTGTAATTGGGATTGTTAATGATTGTCCAAAAGTAGAAGATTTTATGTGTGCAGCCATATCATCAGGGCCTTCCATGGTATGAGAATAAAGTACATCACCGTCAGGAATTAAATGATTCATAAAACTTTCAAAATCAACGGTTACCGACGGATCTGCATTTTCATTTATGGTTAATGCTGATGATGTATGTTTGATAAATATATTTAAAAGTCCTTTTTCGGGCAATTGCCCTATATTTTTTAAAATAATATCGGTTATAATATGATAACCACGATTGAATGAAGGTAAAATAATTTCTTTTTGCTCAATCATTGTTCTTATTTTTGTATTTTTCAAAAAATAAAATTAGAAATCTTTTTAATAACAAACGAATAATGTTGCTTGAGATTAACAGAAAATTTTTCTTAGGGTTAAAACGAAATAAATTCTGTTTTTATGGGTTATTATTCTGATTGATTAACGAGAAAGATGATAAAACCTTATATAAAAAATATAATTTTTTTTATACTATTTATTTTTTCATTTCAGGTAAATGCTCAAAATTTAGTTGAACTTAAAGGAAAGATTATTGATCCTGAAGGAAATCCTGTAAGCGAAGCACACATCCGCAATATGTCAAATAATACCGGTGTTATTTCTCAAAAAGATGGATCGTATCTCTTAACTATCCCTGCCCGTCGTGAAGTGTTAATTCAGGTTAGTTGTATTGGTTTTGAAACACGTGAGTTTAAAATAAACTATGAAAAAGACTCTGTAGAAAAATTAGATATTGTACTCAATATTTTAGTAAGTGATATTGATGAAGTTGCTATTGTTGGTGAAATGTCACCGGAAAATAACCTGGTAAAAATTGAAAAGAAAGATATTCAATTTAGTCCTGATATATCCGGTAATTTAGAATCTATTATTAAAACATTACCGGGAGTTTCTTCAAATACAGAGTTAAGTTCACAATATTCGGTACGTGGCGGTAACTATGATGAGAATTTGGTTTATGTTAATGATGTTGAGATATACCGGCCTTTGTTAATTCGTTCCGGACAACAGGAGGGTATGAGTTTTTTAAATTCTGATATGGTTTCTTCCATTCAATTTTCATCCGGAGGATTCGAAACTAGATTTGGCGATAAAATGTCCTCGGTTTTAGATATTCGTTATAAGAAACCGGTTGAATTTTCAGGGGCCGTTTCTATGAGTCTATTGGGCGGGAGTGCCCACCTGGAAGATATTTCCAAAAACGGAAAATTTACTTACAACACCGGATTCAGGTATAAAACATCAAAATATATTTTAAATACCCTGGACACAGAAGGAAATTATAACCCTCAGTTTTACGATCTTCAGACTTATTTTACATACAAAGTCAACTCTTATCTTGATTTTGATTTTTTAGGAAATTATGCTTTAAACAGCTATCAATTTATTCCTGAAAGCCGCGAAACATCTTTTGGAACCATTGATAATGCGTTAAGTTTACGTATATATTACGATGGAAACGAATTGGATAAATTTGAAACATACCTGGGAGCATTTACAGCCAATTATCATCCCAACGAGAATCTATCATTAAAACTTATTTTGTCAGCATTTCAAACCCTCGAACAGGAAACATACGATATTTTAGGCCAGTACTATTTAAACGAACTAGACAATACCATTGGTTCTGAAACTTATGGTGATAGTATTATGAATATCGGAGTAGGTACATTTTTAAACCATGCACGCAATTATCTCACTGCCAATGTTTATTCAACAGCTTTTAAGGGTGGATATTATAAAAGAAACCATAAATTACGGTGGGGATTAAAATATAATATTGAATTGATTGACGATAAAATAAACCAGTGGAAGATGCTTGATTCAGCTGGCTACTCATTACCCTATAATGGAGAATCGATTGAGTTATATGAAACAGCACGTGCAGAAAATATATTAAATACAAACCGCGTAACCGGATATATTCAGGATACTTATCAACGAAAATTAATAAATAATGCCGAATTGTTTATTAATGGCGGACTCCGGTTTCATTATTGGGATTTTAATCATGAGTTTATAGTTACACCCCGGTTATTGGTTTCCTATAAGCCCCAATGGGAAAAGGATATGATATTTCGTTTTGCTTCAGGATTTTATTATCAACCTCCTTTTTATAAGGAAATAAAAGATTATAAGGGTGAAATTAATCCAAATATCAAATCACAAAAATCAATACACTTTGTTCTTGGTAATGATTATCAATTTTTAGCATGGAACAGGCCCTTTAAGCTAACTACCGAAGTTTATTATAAAATTTTAAATGACTTGATTCCTTATAAAATTGACAATGTACATATCGATTATTCGGCAAAAAATATGGCTGATGGTTATGCCGTTGGACTGGATATGAAAATAAACGGTGAATTTGTTAAGGGCATTGAATCATGGGCAAGTTTATCGCTTATGCAAACTAAAGAAGATATAAATGGAGATTTTTATTACAATGCAGAAGGAGATAGGGTTGAACCGGGATATTACCCTCGCCCTACCGATCAATTGTTTAACTTTAGCCTTTTCTTTCAGGATTACCTGCCTATGAACCCATCTTATAAAATGAACCTGAGTTTACATTATGGCAGCAGGCTTCCATTTACTTCTCCGGATAAAGGCCGGTACGACCAGGTTTTTAGAATGAAACCCTACAAACGCGTTGATATTGGTTTTTCAAAAGTTTTAATCAGCGAATCAAAAGAATTTAACGAAGAGAATTTTTTAAATATTTTTAAGGATATGTGGTTAAGTTTTGAGGTTTTTAATCTATTAGATATCAATAATACCATATCGTATATGTGGATTAAAACGGTTGGTAACCAATCCGGACAGGCAAGCCAATATGCCGTGCCTAATTATCTTACAGCACGAAGAATTAATTTTAAATTAACTGCAAAATTTTAGTAATTTTAAAAATCATTGTAGTTTTGATCGGGTAATTTTAATGTACCTGGAACTAAGAACGGAATAAGACGTATTTTTTTACCTCTTAGTAGTAAATGAAAATTTAAGATATTGATGAAAAAACAGTTAAAATTATGTTTACTGAAAAAGATATAAAACAAATTGAAATTCACGGGTTAACAGTAAAAGAAATTGAAAATCAACTGGAAAGGTTTAAGAAAGGATTCCCCTATTTAAATATTGAAAAACCTGCCACCATTGGTGATGGCATTATCCAACTCAACGATGCAGAAGTTAATGCTTTTGCTAAACGCTATGATGATGCAAAACCCGAAGTATTAAAATTTGTCCCAGCATCTGGAGCTGCATCAAGGATGTTTAAATTTTTATTTGAATTTTTTGGGCAGGCACTGAATCAGTACGAATCGTTACAACAAATTGAAAATGAAGATATAAGAAGGTTTTTTAAGGATATTAAAAAGTTTGCTTTTTATAATGAATTAAAATCAATCATCCAAACTGATGGTTTAGATATTAATGAACTTTTAGAAAATGGTAAATACAAAACTATCCTTAAATATTTTTTAACAGAAGAAGGGATGAACTATGGAGCCAAACCAAAGGCTGTACTTTCATTTCATCAGGAGGAGATGAAAATAAAAACTGCTTTTGAAGAGCATTTGGTAGAAGGAGCAAAGTATGCCAGAAATAAATCTGGTAAAGTAAAAATTCATTTTACCATTTCACCGGAACATGCTACAATGTTTGATAAACTATTGCAAAAGGTAAAGCAAGAATATGAACAAAGTCTTAATGTTCAATTTGAAATTACTTATTCACAGCAAAAACCTTCAACTGATATGGTGGCTGTTGATATGGAGAATAATATTTTTAGAAATAACGACGGTACATTACTTTTCCGTCCGGGTGGGCATGGTGCATTAATAGAAAATTTAAATGGCCTTTCATCGGATATTATTTTTATAAAAAATATTGATAATGTAGTTCCCGACCGCCTGAAAGACGAAACCATTAAATACAAAAAAGCATTGGCAGGCGTTTTATTATCCTATCAGGAAAAGATTTATAAATACCTTGAAATGATAGAATCTGGAAATATTTCAAATGATCAAATGGATGCAATGGTTCATTTTATAAAAAATGAGTTATGTTATACATTTGATTTAGATGCTATTACTGATCAAAAACAATTTATTTTTGAAATTTTAAATCGCCCGATTCGGGTTTGCGGAATGGTAAAAAATGAAGGTGAACCAGGAGGAGGACCATTTTGGGTAAAACATCCCGATAATCATGCTGATTTGCAAATTGTTGAAACTTCTCAAATCAACCAGCATGATTCAAAACAGCTTCAAATTTTAAAGCAATCAACACATTTTAATCCGGTAGATTTGGTTTGTTGCATAAAAAACTACAAAGGAGCAAAGTTTAATTTATTACAATACAGAGACCCGGAAACGGGTTTTATTTCCCAAAAATCGAAAGACGGAAAAGTTTTAAAAGCCCAGGAATTGCCAGGACTTTGGAACGGAGCAATGGCAAACTGGAATACTATTTTTATTGAAGTGCCTGGCATTACTTTCAATCCGGTAAAAACGGTTAATGATTTATTAAGGCCTGAGCATCAATAAGTTTTTACTTTATTTTACCCGACTGGCTTAATAATGTCCAGCCATTAAGCCAGTCATCACCTTCGGGATCAAATGCTCCTTTGTAATTTACCGGATCAAACCAGTTATCTGAATATGGAGCTAAGTTATTTGATACGTTTCTTTTGGGTATAAGATCGTAATCGGTTTCAGTAATTTCAATTTGTGGATCTGTGATAATATTTCCTGCTTGTGTAAAATAATTTTGTAATAACAACTGCTCTTCTGATAAATCTTCTGATACTTTTGTAAAGATAGAAAAGATGTTTTCCTGATTATTATTTTCGATGTTATAAAAAATATTATTTTCTATTTTAAGATTATCTTTTGTAAATTGATAATAACTGTCGTTAAAACCCGAGACATACTCAACAAAAACACCATTCATCTGATTTAAAAAGATAGAATTGTAATATTTTCCTCCGGCATTATCGGCAAAAGTCATTAGTTCGGCCGAATTAAGATAATCGTTTCCGATATATGTGGCATTAAAAATTTCCGGAATGCAAAGAGGCTCGCCCCAAACAGGGCCTGTTCCACCATCGTGCTCAGCCAAATGATCTCCTAACGAAGGAGCCTGTAATGCTAAGAAAAATTGTCCTTTACCACGATAACCCTGGTCAAAATCAAATGCATCATCGCCACAAAAGGCCGATACCAGGAATTTGCAATTTACTGTTCCACCAAAGAATTCGAAACCATCATCTTCATTTGAGATAATTTCAACATATTCAATGGTTGTTCCTGAACCAACACCGCCAAGTGTTAGTCCATTTATTTCGTTTCCGTCGCCAATGTTGGTTCCTCCATGCCTTATGGAAACATATTTTAAAATACCGGAATTATCGTTATTATTATTCCCGCCATAAATACCTCTCGATTCAGAAATAGGAATTCCTTCAATTCTTGCTTCATTAAACGTTGTATTTAGCTGTGCATTACCAAGAATAATAATTCCTCCCCATAAGCCTCTTGCTTCTACAGGAACAGATCCTTCCAGATCATCATCTTCAACAGTAAATATGATAGGTTCGTCTTTTGTTCCCTGAGCAATAATTTTACCTCCACGGGCGACAATTAATGCCGAAGCGTTTTCTCCTTGTCCTGTTTTTGCACGGATTACGGTTCCCGGCTCAATGGTTAAGGTCTGTCCGGGATTTACAAATACAAAACCGTCTAAAATGTAGTTTTTATCTTTTGTCCATGTTATTGTCCCTGTTCCACTTCCATCATCAGATAAAAGGGTGTTTTCATCAATGATAATATCACTTTTACGGCAACTGCTCATCAGAATAAATATAGCAATTATGGATAATAATATCTTGTTCATCATTCCTCCAATCCTTAAAATTTATATTCCAGATTTAGATAAAAATACGATTCGTTTTCAAGGTTTTTTGCATAGGGATACCAGTCCTGATAGTTGGCCGCAATTTTAATATTTTTTATTGGAGTGTACTGTATGCCAGCTATTATTGCGCTACCATCCCTGGTTATGTTCCAGTTATAAGGTTCGCCGCTTAATGTGTTCGACCATAATTTATCGAAGCGTCCAAATAACTCAAACTTTTCACTTATATTAATTGAGATGTATCCCGAAAAACCATTTTGATTTCGGTCTTTTCTAAATCCTGAATTTGCTTGATAATTATACTCCGCTCCAATTTTAGCTCTACCTTTAAATTTATACCCAATAAACGTCGACCATGTTGTTTGTATCTCTTCCTGTTCAATATAATCCGCATATAAGCGTATGGTTAAATCTTTTATGGGGGTTAATGAAATTCCTAATGCACTTTTATAAGTATTGTCTGTTTGCAGCTGATTATACCCTTCTCCATTCATAACACTAAAATCAGCTTTAATGAATTTATTAAATACATAAGAAATAGAAGCTCCTATATCGGCACTACTACCAAATTTATGCTGATCCTGGAATGATTTGTAAATGTATCGGTGTCCCCAAAATTTTTCTTGTAATTTAAATTGATATAAATCTATTAATCCGGCATGAATAGTTAACTTGTGATAGTTATAAATTAATTCTGCATTTTTAAAATAGGCATAGCGTTTTAAAATATCATATGATGAAATATGTTCGGGGCTACCAATATCTAACTTGATATTAATGGAATAATTACTGGAAAGATGATAAGTATATCCCATGTAAGCTCGTTGAACCTCAAAGGCTGATTCGTTTTCTGCATTTAATTGATAATGAAAATTGCTAAATACTGTTCCATAAAAAATTCCTGATGGGATAAAATCTTCTGATTTCTGAGAGAATAAAAGCCCCGAAAATAGTATAAGAATAATTGTAAAGAATAGTTTCATTTTTCGTTTGCCGTTCATTGCTCTTTAAGTGTAAAAATTTGGTTGCAATTATACAGATTTTTAAAAAAAATACATAATATTAATTTAATGTGAAATTAACGCAAAATATTGATATTTATTTGTTGGGTAATTAAGCAGAAAAGGAGATTAAATAGCGTTTTTATTAAATTTTAAAATCGAAATTTACACGATCAATTATACAGGCCTGGAATCTTGCAAAAGAAGGGTAAGCAGTCTGAAAACAGGAAAACATTCCATTATCATTTGGTTTATTCGCCAAACTGCTACAAGTGAATTGTTGCAAGAGTTATTATTCAAAAAATATCCTCCACAAAAAACAATTATGGAGGAAGTAAATTTATATCTTAGTTGCCTATTTTAACTCGTCCAACACTTTTTTCATCCGTTTCAGAGCTTCTTTAAGCTGGTCGTCAGAGGTAGCATACGAGAACCGGATGTAGTTTGGCGAACCAAAAGCATCACCCGGAACGGTTGCTACATGAGCTTTTTCTAAAATGTATAAACATAAATCCATGGCATTTTCAATGGTTCGTTTGCCATCTGTTTTTCCAAAATAGTAACTTGCTTCGGGAAACAGATAAAAAGCTCCCTGAGGCACATTGTTTTTCAATCCTTTGATATCTTTCATTAACTCAATAACTAAATTGCGGCGACGCTTGAAAGCTTCTACCATTTCTGTAATGCACGAGCTGTCGGAGTTTAATGCTGCAATTGATGCCATTTGAGATATAGATGAAGCCCCTGATGTCATTTGTCCCTGGATTTTATTACATGCCCTGGCAATCCATTTTGGAGCAGCAATATATCCTATTCGCCAACCGGTCATGGCATACCCTTTGGATACGCCATTTACAATAATCACTTTATCGCGGATAAAATCAAACTGGGCAATACTTTCGTGCTTACCCACAAAGTTGATATGTTCATATATTTCGTCCGAGATAATATAAATGTCTTGTTTTGCTGCATCAATAACCTCGGCAATGGCTTTTAATTCATCACGAGAATAGACACTACCACTGGGATTGGATGGCGAACATAAAAATAATGCTTTTGTTTTGGGGGTAATAGCTTTTTTTAATTGTTTTGGTGTAATTTTAAAATCATTGTCAATACCGGCTTCGATAACCACATTTTTGCCTTCGGCAAGTTTTACCAGTTCAACATAACTTACCCAGTATGGAGCGGGGACAATTACTTCGTCATCTTTATTTACAATTGATAAAATCACATTGGCTAAAGAATGCTTGGCTCCATTAGAAACAATAATCTGATCTTTATCGTAATCAAGATTGTTTTCTCTTATTAACTTATCTGTAATTGCCTGTAACAATTCCGGATAGCCCGGAACAGGGGCATAATGGCTGTAATTCTCGTTTATGGCTTTTATCGCAGCATCTTTAATATGTTGTGGAGTATTAAAATCGGGTTCGCCAACACTTAGATTAATTACATCAAACCCTTTGGCTTTTAAATCGCGACTTTTCTGACTCATGGCAAGGGTCTGCGATACAGCTAAACTTGCTACTCTTTCTGATACGTTTTCCATAAAAAATTTTATTAATATGAGAAATTTATAAACATCAAAGTAAATGCAATATTTTTACTAAATTTGATTTTTAGTATTATGCAAAGATAAAATATTTAAAGGTTTTTATTTGTGTTGTATAACAACACCAATGAAAATCATAAATGATTAAAAGAATAAACAAGATGACAACAATATTTGAAGTTTTGAAATATATTCTTCCGGCAATTATTGTTTTGCTGGCAAGTTGGTTAGTGCTTAAACAAATGATTAAAAACGAACAAGAAAAACGTAATTATGAAATTATTTCCAAAAATCAGCAAATTATAACGCCAATAAGATTGCAAGCATATGAACGATTTGCCCTTTTACTTGAACGAATATCGCCCGAGTCATTAATTATGCGGTTAAATAACCCAAAGATGACTGCAAAACAATTGCAAACCGAGATTTTAAATACCATCCGTTCTGAGTTTGATCATAATTTGTCGCAACAAATTTATGTTTCACCCCAAGCCTGGGAATTAATTAAAAATGCAAGATCAACCATTGTACAAATTGTGAATGGTTGTAGTAATAGATTAAAACCAGAGACATCTGCTTTTGAATTAAGTAAGATGATATTAGAAGAATTAATGAAATATGAAAAATCGCCGGTAAGCCTTGCCTTAGAATTTTTGAAAGCTGAAGCCAGGAAACTTTATTAAAATTATCTTAAAATTTTGCGTACAAAAGCAACGGTAAAGTACGACATTAGAAATAGCCCAACAAATCCTTCCAATCCAGAAATCCATCTGAATATGCCAGAAGGATAATAATCTCCATAACCAATGGTTAAGAATGTTATAGCACTATGATAGAAGGATACAGTAACAGGCCCTAACATTTCTGGATCTCCGAGTGATGAAACAATTTTTGTATTCACAAAAAATGGAACAATCAAATAAACCAGAGAGAAAAAAATATAACTAACCAGCATGCTGGTTAAAACTCGTAATGGATTTGTTGCGTATAATCCAACCTTGTCGAACACAATCCATTGAAAAAAATAGGAGGGGTATTGCCAAATACGGCTTAAGGGATTTTTTTTAATTGATTCTTGTAAATCGGCCTTTAATTCGTTTCGTTTAAACTCAACATAAGCCTTATCTTCATCAACGTACTGGCCTGTATTGTTAAAATTTTCTTTTAAAATTCTGAATTGTTCTGCAATTTCTCTGTGCGAAGTATTTTTTTGTGAATAAATTAATTGTTTAACATGATTGATATTCCAGTCAATATAAATTCTGCCGATTAGTCGCATTCCAGAAAAATTGATGGTATCAATATTTAATGAAAAATCGTATGGTTTTATATCTATAATATCGCGAGCTACAGTATCAGATAAATCAATAAAGGAACATTTGGCTAACCTTAAGTCAACATAATAATCTAAATGACAAGATTTAAGCGATAGTTCCATGATATTGGATTGGCTAAAATTTAAATTTCCTTTGCCAAAATCAGCATTATCTAAAAAGAGCAAAGTATTTTGAAATTCAATTTTTTCGAAAGATACATTGCCATCTCCCCATTGTGTTCTTCGGAAAGTAACTTTTCCTCCTTTATGTTGGGAAGCTTCGAATGATTTTTCCCCATTTCCAAATATCGCCCGGTTAAAACTAACTTTAGCTTCGTTAAATTCAGTAGTTCTGAAATCTACTTTCCCATCGCCAAATTCAGTTCGGTCAAAAATTAACTCTTTACAATGAAAGCGGGCAAAATGAAAATTAATTTTTCCATCTCCAAAGCGTGCAACTTTAAATGTAACCCTCCTGGATTCGAAAAGTGTATTAACAAAAGAAATATCACCTACGTTAAATTCAGTATTTACAAATAACACATCGGCTTTTCCGAAATATGCATCCTGGAAATTTTTATGCCCGGGGCCAAACCATGAATTTTTAAAATTTATTTCTCCATCACCAAATAACACATTGGTAAAATCAATATTTCCGTTATTAAAATAAGTATAGCTAAAGTTGATTCCTCCCTGATTGAATTTAGCCGATTGAAAACTAACAGCACCATTTAAGAAATGCGCATTTTCAAAAGTTTTATACTCATCATCAAATTCAGCAAATGAAAAATCCGTTACAACACGTGAGTCAAAAAAAGTGTTGTAGGCAGAGAAATGATGTAATTTAATGATTGCTTTTTTATCCAGGTCGCGTCTTTCGCGATATTCAGTTAAAGAAAAATTTTCTATGTAACAATAATCCAGTTTAATGGGTTTTCCTTGATCAATTAATTGGTAAATTTCCTCATTATCCACATAACCTAATTCAACATAAGCGATCTCTTTTTTATTAACATCAAGAAATGAAATTGCAGCAGTATTTGATATTTTAAGTTTTCCTTCGGTTTCGAAAGGGGTGTCTTTTATTTTTATTTTATAGGTAAAATAATCTTTAATCATAAACCTGAAGTATCATAATTAACATCAAATATACTAAAAAATCCCTAGATTAGTGTTAATAAGCTAATTTATAGGGATTAAAAAGATTTAATTTTATTATTATTTATTCTAATCCTAAGGCTTGCATCATTTTATGGAAAATAGCTGTATTTTCATAGATTCCAATAAATTCTTCAGCTCCTGGCCCGTAAGCAAATACCGGTACCATATCGGCGGTATGATAATCGGTTGAAAAATTTACCTCAATTGTTTTATTATTCATATTACCACCAACGAGTGTTAAGCCACCTGTTTCGTGGTCGGAAGTAACAATGACTAATGTTTCACCATCTTTTTCTGCAAATTCTAGGGCTTTTCCAACAGCACGGTCAAAATCTAATAACTCGGTAATGATGTAATCGATATCATTATCGTGGCCACCCCAATCGATTTGTGATCCTTCAACCATCATGAAAAAGCCATTTTCATTTTTGCTAAGCACATCGATGGCTTTCTCTGTTGCATTGGGTAGCATATCGCCACGTCCGTTACGATATTCAGGATTGTGTTTTTCGGCTGTAAATACGGCAAATTTTTGGTAATTTGATATATCAATTTCATCAATAGTAGTGGCTACCTGGTACTTTTTATTTATTAAGGAATCGATAAGATTGAGCCCGTCTTCACGATCTTCAAAATCTTTTTTACCCCCACCAATAAAAATATCGATATCTGTTTTTAAAAAATCGAGTGCAATTTCCTGGTAATTATTTCTATCCGTATTGTTGGCTATAAATGCTGCCGGTGTTGCATGTAAAATAGAACTTGTAGAAACTAACCCTGTGGCAAGATTTACATCTTCGGCGTATTTAAGGATTGACTTAAACGGATTGCCCTGTGAGTCGCAACTGATATGCCCGTTTTTAGTTTTTTCTCCGGTTGCTAAGGCTGTTCCGGCTGCTCCGGAGTCGGTTATATAATCGGATGCTGAATAGGTTTTTTGTAAGCCTGTATATTTAAAACGCTCCAAATATAACGGAGATTCTGAAACTGTCATTGCAGCATAAAGATGGGTAACACTCATACCATCGCCAATAAGCAATATTACATTTTTAACTTTTTTATCGCTTACTTTATCTTTACCGTTTGAATTATTGCAGGATGTAAATAATACTGATAAAATAATAATTAATAAACTTAACCTTCTCATTTTATATAAAATTTAATGTTATTGATTTAGTAATTTATAATCTCTTTTTTTTGCTTTTCTCCACCAGTCTTCAGGATAAATTGACCATTCATTTCTGGCCTCAGGATGTACATTTTGTTGTTCTTCAATCCATTTCATCATATAAAACCTGATATCTTTATCGGTAGAACTTAATCTGCGGGTACTTAATTCTTCTTCAGAAATACCTGCACCTTTCACTAAATGACCGCCACCTCCATTTCCACGGTAACTGTTTATGGCTACTTTATAAATACTGTCAGTATAAAAATCTTTTCCTGTAGTTAAGCTTTGAATCGTAACTTTATCACCTTCAGGTTTTGTAATATCCACCGTATATTTTATTCCGGCGGCAATATCAAAATTGTAATAATTATTTTTTAAGCTATACGACTTATATTGTTCTGAATAAATTGGTTCTCCATCATCTCTTGTCTTAAATAACAACAAATGGTCATTTTCGGATTGCATGGTGTTGTACCAGTTAGCAAATGAATACTCAAGATAACCATCAATTTCTTCTCCCGAAAGATTCATTGTATAAAGGAAATTTTCGAAACGATACAATTTAAACATATCGCGGACAAAAACAGGCCCTTTTTCAATGGTTGCATTAAAGGACAATGGAGCAGCAAAAGAAATTTCAGCATCGCTAATATCTAATTGTATGGTATTAATTAAATCAACAAATTCCGATGGGCCGTATATAGCCTCATGAGCATCAACTTTTTTGTCAAAAGAACCAACCTTTTGTGATACATAGTTTTTAACTTCGTTCAGTTGATTATTAAATTTTTGAGTAAATTCTTTGTCGGTTTCCAGGTTATAAACATCGATAATTTCGGTTTGAAAAGATTTTTCATATTCATTATTTTCATTTAAAGCCAAATCGGCCTTAACCACACAAAATTGGTTTGCATATCCTTTGGGCCCCATGATTAAAACTTCTTCACCGTTAACATTTTCTACTTTTTCATTCCATGTCCTGTGGTCGTGCCCAATAAAAATGATATCAAACCCGGGAACTTGTTCGGCAACGATTAAGGAAGCATTTTCGTTTCTGGGGGTATCATAATTCACTCCCCCGTAAGTGTAATCATATCCTGAATGGAAAAGGCCTATGAATAAATCGGGTTTTTCTTTTTCCATGATTTTAGGAACCCATATTTTGGCCGATTCAACCATATCGATAAATTCAATTCCCTGCCACAACTCTTCGGGTAGCCATTTCGGAATTCCGGGAGTTATTAAGCCTAAAACAGCAATTTTAACACCTTTTTTATTAATGATGGTATAAGGTTTGAAATAGGGTTTCCCTGTTTTAGTACTGATAGCGTTTGCAGCTAGCCAGGGAAAATTAAATTCCTGAATCAGTTTATCGTACACATTATGTCCGGCTTCAATATCGTGATTTCCAACCGTTGCGGCATCATAATCCAAATAGTTCATTACCTGCGAGCAGATATGTTTTTTGTTTACATTTTCGTAATTGGAGAAATATACTACGGGTTGTCCTTGCAATATATCGCCATTATCCAATAAAACTACATTGTTATTTACTCGTAAATTTTTAATGTAAGATGAGATTTTGGATAATGATGTATTTGTTTTTTTATCATTAATAAAGTCATAATCAAAGATAGCTCCATGTATATCGCTTGTTTCGATAAGATGTATAGTGATTTTTTCTGGTTTTTCTTCCTCAGTACATGCAAAAGAAAAGATGATCAGTAAAACTGAGATGAAAGCAATAATTTGATTTTTATTCATAATTTTAAAATATATTAAAATAACTGAAAAGTAATAATATAGTTTAATAAAAGATGATTTTCATCTTTTAAAAACTTGATAAGTTTTAACAAATTAAAATTTAACCTTACTAAATCTAAGTGCTTTAATCATCCAGTTGGGTAGCGGTTTTTTCCGATCGCGTTTTTTAAGGTTAAGGTACCAGCCAAATTTTTCCATAATAGGGATTTTATGGGTTTCAACAAATTCGATTAAAGTACCATCCGGATCTTCGATATACGAGAAATGGCCTGCAGCTTCGCCCATATCAAAGCTGTTTTCTTCATTATGTTTTACTGAGCTGTCGACCGTAAAAGGAAATCCTTTGGATTCACAATCTTTTTTCAATGCTTCCATTCCGGAAATATCGTAACATAGATGAATAAAACCAAGATCGCCCCAAAAGCGATTTTTAAAAATCTTTTTGGGTTCACGGTCTAATGTCTGAATAAGTTCAATATAGCTATTTCCAAACAAACGGCTAAAAATTCCTCGTCTTTCTTTACTTGCTTTTAAAAGTACCCGGCGGAATTTATGTTTTCCTCCTGGCATTGGTTTAAAATCATCGAAAACACCTTGATCATCATAAATAATTTCGTCGTAACCGAGGATATCGCTGTAAACCTTTCGGGCTTTTTCAATATCCGAAACGCCAATAATGGCTCCGGCAACGGCTCCGGTAAGTTTGTTTTCTTTTCTAAACCAGTTGGAGTCGTTAATTACCTGAAAAATGTTACCATAGAGGTCTTTTATAAAAAAGTGTCCTGCATATAAATCGCCAATAACATTCAGATTACGTGCTTTAAATGTTTCGTATGCTTTTTTTAGGTTAGGGCTTTTAATTTTTGCTGCTATTATTCCTAAATCGCCCAACTGCAGTTCAAATTCGGGAGCTTGTGGAGTTCTTTCCGAATATTGCCAAATTTCGAAACCACCACCTCCGGTAAGGTTCATTGCCAAAGCAGCATGTCGTTTTCTTGGTTTTCCTCCGGTGTAAGGTAACATTAATTCAGCTACCGTATTATCCTCAAAAATTCGGATATCCATCCCAAAATTTTCTTTATACCATTTCCATGCTTCGTAAACATCTGTTACTCCAATTCCAATTTGTTGGATTCCGCTAATTATTTTCTCCATTTTTTACACTCAATTTCGGTTCTAAACAGGTTTTATTTTGCGTACTAATTTATAAAATATTTTGGGAAAAAATTTATGAATATAAACCATAAGTAACTCGGAAGAGCCAATTAAAACCTCTTTTTTGTCTTTTCGGATTGCTTTAAGGTATTGTTTTGCACACTTTTGAGCAGATATTCCTGTATTTTGTCCTTCGTCCATTTTACCATGGGCTGTTCCATCTTTGGTTAAAGCATGAAGTGATATGTTTGTTTTTACCCTTCCGGGAAAAGCAATTAGTATTTTTATATTATCATCATAAACTTCGGCTCTTAATGTTTCGAAAAAACCATGTAAGGCATGTTTTGCTGCTGCATAAGCAGAGCGGAGAGGAAATCCAAATTTGCCGGAAATACTGCTTGTGGCTGCAATATATCCCGATTTTTCTTTTATCATATAGGGTAAAACTGCTTTTGTTAAAGCTATGGTTCCGAAATAATCGATTTCCATAATTTTCCGGTCGATTTCAAGTGGTGTTTCCAGGGCTAATGCACGTTGGCTAATTCCAGCATTATTAATAAGCACATCAATACGTCCGAACTTTTTAATGAGTGCTTTGGAAATGGATTCCAATTTATCAATTGCCGTAATATCTAGAAATTGAATATAACTTTCTCCTCCAATTTTGTCGTAATTGTTTTTAACTCTTTTCAACTCTTCAGTTTGATTCGAAGATAAAATTGTTATTGCTTGCTGCCGGGCTAATTCATATGCTAAGGCCTCACCAATTCCTGAAGAGGCCCCTGTTATCCAAACTACTTTATTTTGAAAAAACATAGTTACTTTTTTATCGCTGTACCATAATATAATTAAAAGGAAATGAAATCATATCTGCAAAATCTTCACCTACTTCTTTCATGTCATCATCTCCATCTTCAAAATACCAGTAAACCTTAAATTGAATCCCCTTTTCATAATAATCTTTTACAATTATTAATATATCTGAAATAAATTTTGCGGATGATGAATTAAAGTAATCGAGTTTGAAGTTAAATTTAAAAGGTTTTTCCTCTGAATCGTTAATTGATTTTTGATCTTTTACTATTGAATCAAAGTAATTTCGTAATGTTTCAATTATAGGATAATAGAAATCACGGACATTTTCAGGCCGGGAGTTACCCTTCATCTCAAATAATTTTTTTGAAGGGTCGAACAGTATCCTGGGGGATTTATTGGTAGCCTCAATATTTAAGGTTTTCATAGTTATTATTAATTTATTTTTAAGTTCAGCTGCATTGCAAAATAAGAAAATTTATGATTTATTTTTTCAAAATCGAAATGAATTTTTTGCCGGGTTGTTTTGGCCATAACAATTAATCCTAATCCGGCTCCTCCTTTTTCAGATATTTCTGTATTAGAAAGAGTATCTTTATATAATTGATTAATTTTAGTTTCTTCTAATTTATTTAGCCTTGTTAGTTTTTCTATTACGCTATTAATATTTTCGTTGGCTATTATATTCCCTGTATGAATAAGAAAAGTATCGTGAAAAAATTCAACAATAAATTTGGGTGGATATTTATTTACCAGTTTATTATTTATATCGGTTAAATCAGAATGCTTAAAAATATTATCAAGACACTCAACAGCAAGGGAATAAACGCGTTTACGAATAAGTTTGTCTTTGATATTATCATTAAGATAAATTTTTAATGTATGCAAGATATCATCAATTAAAGGCAAAGAAATGTTCCCGTTAAAATTAATTACGACATCATATTTTTTCATAAATTCACGCTCAATATATACATTTTTCCCTTTACGAAGAATGATAATCTCATAAAAATAGTGTTATTTCATAAAAACAAAAACAATAACTTAAAAAAAGTGTATAAAATCATTAAATTTAACATATAATTTTATTTAACATTAATTTAACATTGAATTAATAAAAAATTAAATATCTAAAAGATTTAACATAAACAGGGTATATCTACTTTTACAAAAATTTTAAAAATTTAAAAATGGAGAATTTTTATTTAATTATAGTAGTTATTCTTTTTGCCTTAGCGATATCCGATTTAATTATAGGAGTAAGTAATGATGCGGTAAACTTTTTAAATTCTGCAATAGGTTCAAAAGTTGCCCCTCGTTATGTTATAATGATTATTGCGAGTGTAGGTATTCTAATTGGAACCACTTTTTCGAGTGGAATGATGGAGGTTGCACGAAAAGGAATTTTTCATCCTGATCAGTTTTATTTTTCGGAGATCATGATCATATTTTTGGCGGTAATGCTTACCGATATTTTGTTGCTTGATATTTTTAATACCCTTGCGCTACCTACATCTACCACGGTGTCTATTGTTTTTGAACTATTAGGCTCGGCTGTTGCGGTTGCTATTGTTAAAATTAATCGTTTAGGCCTTAGTTTATCCGAAATGAGTACTTATATAAATTCTGCAAAAGCACTTGCTATTATAGCAGGGATTTTACTTTCGGTTATCGTAGCTTTTACTGTTGGATCAATAATTATGTATATTACTCGTTTAGTTTTTTCTTTTAATTATAAACGTACGTTTAAATATTTTGGATCTATCTGGGGTGGAATTGCAATTTCAGCCATTACCTATTTTATTTTAATTAAAGGAGCTAAAGGAACTTCTTTTTTAACAGATACAACTGCCGAGTGGATTAAAACAAATTCTACATTAATAATTTTATATAGCTTTATTGGTTGGACTATTTTGCTTCAACTACTTTATTGGTTGATACGATTAGACAGTTTAAAATTAGTTGTTTTGGTAGGAACTTTTGCATTGGCTATGGCTTTTGCAGGGAACGACCTTGTAAACTTTATTGGTGTACCTTTAGCAGGGTTAAAATCTTATCAAGCTTTTATTGCTGACCCAACTTCCGATCCTAATGGATTATTAATGACTGCATTAACAGGTAAAGCAAAAGCAAATACTATTCTTTTATTGATTGCAGGATTAATTATGGTTGTAACCCTTTGGTTTTCACGTAAGGCACGACGAGTAACAGAAACAGAAGTAAATTTAAGCAGGCAGGCTTCGGGTAATGAAAGGTTTGGTTCTAGTATGCTTTCCAGAACTCTTGTAAAAGGGGCTTTAGATTTGGGCAATGCAGTAGAAAAGATCATTCCTAAAAAAATTAATAAGTTCCTCGAAAAACGTTTTGATACATCAGAATATCAGAAATCTATTAAAGATCAGAAAGATGCACCTTCTTTTGATATGGTAAGGGCATCGGTAAATTTAACTGTTGCCAGTGTTTTAATTGCCTTTGCTACATCGCTAAAACTGCCTTTATCTACAACTTATGTCACTTTTATGGTGGCTATGGGTAGTTCACTTGCCGATAAAGCATGGGGCAGAGAAAGTGCTGTATACAGAATTACCGGTGTAATTACAGTGATTGGTGGTTGGTTTATTACTGCATTTACAGCTTTTACCGTTGCATTTATTATTGCATTAATAATTAGCTACGGAGGTGGAATTGCTATTGGTGTTTTTATTGCTTTAGCATTGTTTATTCTTATTAGAACACATATACTATTCAATAAAAAAGAAATAGAAAATAAAAGAGTTAAAACATTGGCCAACGAAGAACTTCATGCGGAAAATATTAGAACTAAATGTACCCTTGAAGTAAGAAATATGCTTAAAGCGGTTATTAAAGTGCTAAATCAAACCATTGTTGGTTTAACCAAAGAAGATCGCAAACTACTGAAAAATTTGTGCAAAGATGTTGATAAATTAAATGAAGCGGCGCGCTACTTAAAACAAACTGTACATTTAACATTAGAAAAACTTTATGAAGAAGAAGCTGAAACAGGCCACTATTATGTTCAGGTTATTGATTATTTAAGAGAAATGGCTCATGCGCTTACTTTTATCTCTAATCCTAGCTTCGAACATATCAATAACCATCATAAGGGTTTAATCCCTGCCCAGGTAAAGGAGTTGAATGAATTAAGAGACGATACAACAGATTTATTTGATTCAATTATTGATACCATTGAAAACAATACCTTTGAAAATATACCTGAATTAATTGAAGCACAGCAGGATATCTTAAATAAAATTAAGACGGCCCGTAAAAAGCAAGTTAAACGTATTAAGAAACATGAATCAGGAACAAGGATTAGTATCCTGTACCTTGGAATTTTAAATGAATTGAAAAACTTCCTGCTTCAATCGATTAACCTTGTGAAAGCACAGCGTGATTTTGTTGAATTCCAGTTAAATAACCATAATAAATAGTTCGAAATATATAATATATTAAAGGCTCGATGTTTTGTCGAGCCTTTTTTTTTAATAATTAGAAGTTTTTAGAATTAATCAACATACTTATAACCAACACCTTTTATTGTTTTTATATGCTCATCGCCAATTTTTTCTCTTAATTTTCTAATATGAACATCAATGGTTCTGTCGCCTACAATTATATTGTCTCCCCATATTGAGCTGAATATCTCATCGCGTGTAAAAACTCTATCGGGTTTAGATATTAAAAGTACTAACAATTCAAATTCTTTTTTAGGAAGTATTAGTTCATTTCCATCCTTAATCACTATATATTTTTGTCTATCAATAATCAGGTTCGATTGTTTTATTATTAAATCATCATTGTTTTTTTGATCTGTTGCTGGGTTAAATCTTTTTAATAGAGCTCTTATTCGGCTAATTAATACTTTAGGTTTAACGGGTTTGGCAATATAATCATCCCCACCGGCTTCAAACCCTGCTATCTGAGAATAATCTTCGCCACGAGCGGTTAAAAAGGCAATTATTGTATTTTGTAGTTTTTTATCCTGGCGCATTATTTCGCAAGTTTCAATCCCATCCATCTCGGGCATCATCACGTCAAGTAAAATTAAATGTGGCTTTATTTTTTTGGCAATTTCTATGGCTTCTTTGCCATTATTTGCTGTAAAAACTTCAAATCCTTCCTTATTAATGTTATAACTTAAAAATTCAAGGATATCAGATTCATCATCAACTAACAAGATTTTATAATTTTTATTATCCATTACTTAACGAGTTTAAATAAATACAAATAGCTAAAATACAATATTATTTCTTACTGATAGATAAAAAATTCTTAAATCAATTTTAAGTTAAAGTTAAGAAAAAAAAGATAAGCCCTAAAAATTTAATACAAGCATAAAAATCAGATAATATCATTTAAGATATGCTAATATTACTTTGCAGTGTAATTAAAAACGAAATTTTTTTTAAAACTATTAATAATCTAAAACTAGAAAACAAAATGAAAAAACATTATTTAAAAGTAACAGCCGCTTTATTAGCAGCATTAACTATCGGGTTAACATCATGTGATGATGACGACGACGATATTAATCCTATTGATGAAAATGAATTTACAATTACAGCTAATATTACTGAGAATACCACCTGGGAAACAGGCAATGTATATATCTTAGGTGGCCGAATAGCTGTTGTTGATGGTGTTACATTAACAATTGAACCTGGTGTTGTTGTAAAAGGCGAAGCAGGTACAGGAACAAATGCCACTGCTCTATTAATTGCCCGTGGTGGAAAATTAATAGCTGAGGGCACAGTTGATTCTCCTATTATTTTTACATCAATCGCCGACGAAATAGAACCAGGAGTGGTTACCAGCCCTAACTTAGACCCAGATTTAAATGGATTATGGGGCGGATTACTTGTTTTAGGTAAAGCTCCTATTTCAGTTTCAGGAGATGGAATCGAAGCTTCTATCGAAGGAATCCCTGCCGATGACAGTAATGGAAAATATGGAGGTAATGTATCTGATGATAATTCAGGTATTATAAAATATATTTCTATTCGACATGGTGGAGCTAACATTGGCGAAGGTAACGAAATTAATGGGTTAACATTGGGTGGTGTTGGTACAGGTACAATCATCGAAAATGTTGAAGTTGTTGCTAACCAGGATGATGGTATCGAATGGTTTGGCGGTACCGTAAATGTTAAAAACGCAGTGGTTTGGAATTCCGGTGATGATGCTATTGATACTGACCAATCATGGGCTGGTACTCTGGATAACTTTATTGTTATTAATCCTGGCGATGAATGTTTCGAACTTGACGGGCCTGAAGGAACAATGGCTGCAAAACATACTTTAAAAAATGGTTCTGTATATGCAGGAGATGCTGATGGTTTGGTAGATAATGATGCAAACTCATATGTTGATATGAATGGTATTTATTTCTTTGGAATTCAAGAAGGACAAGATTTTGATGAGTTACCTGTCGATTATGTATGTACATATACAAATTTGGAAACAACTTTACCTGCCGAAACTATATTAACCGATTTCTTTAAAGATGGTAGTGACGAATTTGTTACAGCTGTTACTACGCCTACCGTAGGTGCTAATAAAACAGTATTTGATAATTGGTCATGGGCGTCAGTAGCCGGCGAGTTGGCAGACTTTTAATAAAAATTCACAACATAATTCTTAACTATAGAGCTCGCAGGATAACCTCCTGCGGCTTTTGGTATAAAAAAATGAATATAAAATCATGAGTAACGTAAAATTATTGGTTCTGTTTCTTTTTTTAATGATTAGCAATCAGTTGAATGCTCAAAATGGAATAATCAGAGGAAGTGTTTTTGATGGCGTAACCGGGGAGTCGTTACCTGGTGTGACCATTTATATTGAAAATATTTCTCATGGCACAATAACTGATCTGGACGGGAAATTTAATCTGTCGGTTGCCCCGGGAACATATGATGTAAGAGTTTCTTTCATTTCTTACGAAACGATTTATGTTAAAGGAGTAAATGTAAAAGAAGAAGAAGTGACGCTTTTAGATGACATTGGGCTTAATGAGGCTACTTTTGAAATAGCAAGCGTCGTTGTTACAGCAAAAGCAATAAGAAATACAGAAAATGCATTGATCGCTTTGAAACAAAAATCACCCAATTTATTTGATGGTATTTCTGCAGCTACATTACGTAAAACAGGCGATTCTGATGCAGCAGCGTCGGTTAAAAGAATTACCGGGGTTTCGGTAACAAACGGAAAATATGTTTATGTAAGAGGTTTAGGCGACAGGTATACTAAAACCATGCTAAATGGAACTGATATTCCGGGATTGGATCCGGACAGAAATACATTACAGATGGATATTTTTCCAACAAACATTATTGATAATATTATTGTTCATAAATCATTTAGTGCAGATTTGCCGGCCGATTTTACGGGTGGTGTAGTTGATATTGAATTAAAAGATTTTCCTGATGAAAAAAAGGGTAGTATATCAATTTCTGCAGGATATAATCCAAATTTTCATTTTAACAGTAACTATTTAACTTATGATGGAGGAAACACAGACTTTCTTGGATTTGACGACGGATCAAGAGCTATTCCTGCAACTTCAAATATTCCTCAATATACAGATACTTATATTAATCCTGATGCAGGAACCCGCTACAGAAGTATTCTGAAAGGGTTTGATAATACGATGGCAGCGCATAAACAAACCAGCTTAATGGATTACGGCCTGGGTTTTTCTTTTGGAAATCAAAAACTTTTAAAAAAACATACCATTGGTTATAACTTTGCGCTTTCTTACAAAAATAGTACTGATTTTTATCAAAATGCCGAATTTGGCCGATACGGACTGGCTACAGCAACCCCTGATTTAACCGAGTTAGTAATACGAGATAAACGTACTGGAGATTACGGAGTTAACAATGTTTTTCTAAGTGGCCTGGCCGGTTTTGCCATCAAAACAAAAACAGCAAAATACAGAATTAATCTACTTCATCTGCAAAATGGCGAATCAAAAACCGGTATTTTTGATTTTATGAGCAGAGATGTGGGTAGTGAATTTGATGCATTCCAACACGCACTTTATTATACACAACGTTCTTTGACAAACTTACTGATTGATGGAAAACACTCCAATAACAATTCCGACTGGGAAGTAGTGTGGAAATTATCACCTACAATTTCGAGCATTAAAGATCCTGATATTCGTTTTACACGATATGCTTACGGATCTACTCAGGATGTTCTGGTAATTGGAACAGAATCCGGATTCCCTGAAAGAAGCTGGCGGGAACTGCAGGAAACTAATTTAAGCGGAGTTACACATGTTACTAAAAAATTCAAATTTAAAGGCAATGATGCAAAGCTTAAATTTGGTGGTGCTTATACCTACAAAGAAAGAGATTATGAAGTGCAAACATTTGCAATAAATGTGCGTGACATTCCATTAACTGGCGACCCTGATGAATTATTCAGAGAAGATAATTTATGGCCCTATCAGGGAGATGTTGGACGAGGTACAACTTATGAGGCAAACTTTATTCCAACCAATTCCAATAAATTTAATGCAAATGTTAATTATTTAGCTGCTTATATATCCACTGAATTGAATATTTTTAAAAATCTTAAAACAGTTGTTGGTGCACGGGTTGAAAATTATATTCAACATTATACAGGAAGAAATCAACAAGGCAATAAGATACTTGATAATGAGGAAGTTATTGATGATTTTTATTTTTTTCCATCCATAAATTTTATTTACCGTATCACCGAAAAACAAAATATAAGGGTATCTTATTCCAAAACGATCGCCAGGCCATCTTTTAAAGAACTTTCGTATGCCCAGATATTTGACCCTATTAGTGGTGTTACATTTATTGGTGGTTTAGCCAACGATAAAGGTATTGATAATAGTGGGAACGAAGTTGTATACTGGAATGGTAATTTAGTAAGTACAGATATACATAATTTTGATTTGCGTTGGGAATTTTTTCACCATTATGGACAAATGGTTTCTTTAAGCGGATTTTATAAAAAATTTAAAAATCCGATTGAAATGGTACAATTTGCTACCACACAAAAAATGCAAATACAACCACGTAATGTAGGTAATGCAGAGGTGTATGGAGCAGAAATAGAGGCTCGCCAAAATTTAGGATTTATAAATGAATTATTTAATAATTTTAATGTTAATGCAAACTTTACCTATGTAAAATCTCAAGTGAAAAGAAGCAAATCTGAATATGACTCAAGAGTATTGTCAGCCCGTACAGGTGAAACTATTGGTCAATATAGAGATATGGCAGGCCAGTCGCCTTACCTGTTAAATTTAGGTTTAGCTTATGAAGGTGGAACAAACGGTTTTTGGAAAGGATTTGAAAGTGGATTATACTACAATGTACAGGGGAAAACACTTCAGATTGTAGGTATTAAAGATCGCCCTGATGTTTATATTAAACCTTTTCATAGCTTGAATTTTAATATTAGTAAGCAATTTGAAAATGGTATTGGTATTGGATTAAAAATCAAGAATATTTTAAATAGTAAAAACGAAACGGTTTATCAATCTTTTAATGCTCAAGATCAATATTATGAATTAAGAGAAAGCGGGACAAGTTATAGCTTTAGTATAAATTATAAGTTTTAATAAAAAAAGTAGCATTTAGCTGATGTATGTAACGAAACCTTTGTTTTTCCGTATATTAGCTAGCATTAAATATAAACTAAATTAAAAAATTATGAAAAAGATAATACTATATATCACTTTGTTTATTAGTTTAATTGCAAATGCAAATTCGCAAAACCTGATTAAAAAGGATGGAAAATACGTTGATGAAAAGAATGAGCTTTTTACCGGAGTATATAAAGAGTATTACGATAATGGTAAATTGCATGTTGAGATGAATTTAAAAGAGGGCCTGCAAGATGGTTTAACAAATATCTATTTTGAAAATGGTGTTAAAAACGAGCAGAGATCTTATAAAGAAGGAGTAATCCATGGTACCTGGATAATCTGGAATGAAAACAGTTTAGAATTAGCCGAGGCTAATTATGTTGATGGTAAAAAGCATGGACAATGGTTTATATGGGACGAAAACGGAACTTTACGCTATGAAATGGAATATAATTATGGCGAAAAATCAGGGATATGGAAGATGTATAATGAAAATGGGGACTTAATTAACGAAAAAGATTATTCAAGAGAATAATAAATCACTAAAAATTTTAATATAATCCAGGGTCTGCGAATTGCAGGCCTTTTTATTGCAGTTTATTAATTTTTAAAATCAGATTTGGATCGATACATAAATCCATAAAATACTCTTTAGCCGACGGAGGAGCAACACCCGGAAAATCGCCTTCATTACCAAGCATATCAGTTATAATCTGGAAATGTAAATGAGGTGGCCAATTACCATTTACCACCTGATCACCAACGCGAGCAATTTCATCTCCTCGGTGTACAAGTTTTCCTTTTTCAAGCCCGGTAATGGAATCAAGGCTTAAATGCCCATAGAGCGTATAAAAAGTAACTTTCTCAATTAAATGTTCAATAATAATGGTTGGCCCATAATCACCAAAAGTGGTATTGTTTTTAAAGCTGTGAATAATACCTGGTAAAGGAGCAAAAATTGGTGTGTTTTCTTTTACCCATATGTCGGTGCCTAAATGAATGCTTCGTGGTTCACCTTCTCCGTCAAAATGTTTGCTTCGCTTGTAAATCAAACGATCTTCGCCATATCCACCTACACCAACGCCTTTTTTTTCTTCTTTTAATTTATTAAATACATATTCTGAGAAGGCATTTGTATTATCTAGGTCTAACAGGTATAATTCATCATTATTTTCTGTAAAATCAAAAACATAAATATTTTTATCGCTAAAATCAACATCCATTATTTTAGAGATAAAATCTCGATTATCTTTTAATATCTGAATAACTTTTCCACTTTTTTTCATGGCTTAAATTTTTATGCAATATAAAGAAAAAGCATAATTTGAAAAAACATATTGCCAAAAATAAAAATGCCGGAATAGTTACATCCCGGCACCCTGTTAAAATATGCTTAAAGTTTATTCTGAAACATTCTCAATGGCAAGTTCAACATCATTTGCTCTTTCAATATAAACATTAATGCTTTCTTCCCTTTCTTTATAAGAAATATATGAAGCGGTTATTTTATGATTTCCCGGTTTAATATTTGAAATCTCAAAATACCCATCAAAATCAGAGTAAACGGTGTTTTCTGTACCATCAACACTTACTTTAACTCCTGCTAAAGATTCTCCGGTAATTTTGTCAAAAACTTTACCTGAAATAGTAGTTGTCATAACAGCGCTTTCAGATTTTTTTGCGTTTTCTTTTTCTTCATTTGAGTTTTCTGCTAAAACCATTGCTGAAGAAAAAAAGATAATTACGATTAATGTTGCTAGTTTTTTCATTGCTATTTAATTTTTTGCTTTTCTTATCTGGTACAAATGTAGGTGGGGCATCTTATCCTAATATTATTTCAGAATAATTATTTCGTTAACTTTATATTAATTTATTGTTAACAGGGAGATTGGATTGTAGGATTAAAAATGAGGTGAGGTTTTATTTGAGTTAATTTTCGTTTCGTTCAATGTATTTGCAAACAGTAGCAAATAGTTCTTTTAAATTTATAGGTTTTGAGATGTAATCGTCGCATCCGGCTTTAAAGCTTTTTTCTTTTTCCGACGACATGGTAAAAGCGGTTTGTACAATGATTGGCAGATTTTTATCTATTTGCTTTATTTGCGAGGTAGCCTCTATTCCATCCATGATGGGCATTCTTATATCCATTAAAACAAGATCAATGTCGTGGTTTTCTTTACAAAATAGAACGGCTTCTTTTCCATTTTCGGCTCGAATAATTTTTGCATTCGTTTTTGCTAATGATTTTTGCAATAACATATAATTTGCATCATCGTCTTCGGCAATAAGAATAGTTTTTCCTTTCCAGTCATAGTCCATTTTCGATTTTACAAGTTCTTTATTAAAGGCAATTTTAAAACCAATAACGAGTATATCATCAAGTTGTTTTCTTTCACCTTTCCATTGTTCAAAAGTTTGTTCTAATACTTGTTTTTGTTCACTCAAAGGTTTTTGATGATTTTCGACGAGTAAATTTTTAAAATTGCCGGTTAAATATTTTCGGCCATCTTTTCCTCCAAACTGGTCAATAAATCCATCGGAAAAAATGTATATTAAATCATCTTTTTGTAAGGAAATTTCGTGGTTATAAAATGATTCTTTTGCTTTACGATGAATGCCTATTGGCATTCGATCAGCTTTTATTTCCTTTAATTCACCGTTTCGAATAAGATAAAGCGGGTTGTTTGCCCCTGCATATTCCAATAATTTTTTTTCATGATTTACAATACACAATGCAATATCTAACCCATCGCGGGTTTCACCAATTGAACCTGTTTGTCGAAGCGAGCTTATAATATGAATTCTTAACTCGTTTAATATTTCATTGGCATGAATTTCAGGATTTTTATTGACAATTTCGTTTAGAAAAGTGATTCCTAACATACTCATCAATGCGCCAGGAACTCCATGGCCAGTACAATCTGCAGCTGCTATAAAAATTTTTTCATCAATTTGTTTAATCCAGTAAAAATCACCACTTACAATGTCGCGTGGTTTATAAAAAATAAAATGCTGTGATAATAAGTGCTGAATAAACCGGTTGGGAGGAAGTACCGCCGATTGTATTTTCTTTGCATATAGTATACTGTCTTCAATCTTTTTATTTTGTTTCTGAACAATATCGTGTTGTATTTTTATCTTATGTTTTTGTTCTGCAATTTTATCTCCTTGTTTCATGATAAAATTCATATCTTTTTCCATCAACTCTTTTTGCTTGGCAATATCTTTCTTTTCTACTGCCAGTTGATCTCTTTGTTTTTGTATTTTTGTCCTTTGGCTGGTAATTACATCGCCCTGTTTAATATAAAAATCTATATCTCTTTTAAGATCCTCAATTTTATAGTTACTTTCTTCTAGTTGTTTTAATAGTTGTTGTTCTGCTTCTTTAAAATCCGTAACATCTCTAATTAAAAGAACATAGCCTAATAATTCTTGCTTTTCGGATCTGATTTCAGAAATTTTAGCATTAAAAAATTGATGGTTGGATGAGAAATTGAATTCCTGCGAAATACTGGTATCTTTTATCTTTGAAAAGGCTTTATCTAAATTTATCGTAAAATTATCATTAAAATTAAGTTCTTTAAAATGTTTGTTAATGGCCTCTTCCGGATTTAAAAAAAAATCATGATTATAATCGGAAATGATATCTATATAATAACCTTCTGTAGTTAAAATAAATACAAAATCGGAAAGCGATGATAATACACTTTTTTTTATTTGATCTTTATTGAAGGTTTCTTTATTTTTCATGATTTTACTACAAAGTGCTTATTAAAAGCTAATTGTTTTGTTACAGATTCTAAAACCAAATTAATATCAATGGGTTTTAGAATAAAATCTTGTACTCCTGTTTTTTGTGCTTTGTATATACTTTCTTGATCATCTTTAGCTGTAATAATAATGACAGGTATATTTTTAGTTAAATCATTATTTTTTATTTTTTCTAAAAATATAAAACCATCCATTTCTGGCATCATAATATCTAACAAGATAAGCGATGGTTTTTCATTTTCAATAATTTTAAGGGCTTCTATTCCGTTATAAGCCACTATTGATTCAATATTTGCTGATTTTAAAACATTTTCTAAAAGCACATTATTGGTTAACGAATCGTCAATGATTAATACTTTTCCTGACATAAAACTAAGTTTTACCGTTTGCTATTTATATAGTCCAATAGTTTCTTTTTACTGCTTTCAAATCCTAATGCTCCACTAACGATCGAATAATAATCGTTTTTATTTTTGGTAAAATCAAAACCTAATTTTGCAATTTCGAGCCTTGAGTTTTCATAATCAAAAACATTAATAATTTTTTTGATTTGAGTGGGAGAGAGGCAGGTTTTTGTTTCAATAATATTTTTTGCAGATTTTAGTTTAGTTGAGTTAAAATTCTCGTTTTTTAATGAGTTAATAATAGCATTAAACTCATTTTGGCTAACCAAACATTTTTCGGCAGAAACCGTTCCACTAATAGATGTTGATGATTGTTCTTGAGCTAAGAAACTGGTAAAAATACTTCGGCTTTTGGGCGTAGAAAATATTTGCTTCATCTCAAGGTAATGATCTATGTCGTAAACTGATGATAATCCTGCTTTAGCAAAATCTAATCGGTTGTTTTCGGATGAAAACAATGAACCCATTTTCATTAAATATTCAGTAGGAATACAATTATTTTGAATTAATGTTTTGGCTTTGGTAAGTTTTGCCGATTCTTCAATTGATGATTTTATTTGATTAACGATAGAATTAAATTGTCGTTGGGAAATATATTGTGTACATTTTTTTTGTCCGGTATAATTTACAAAATCAGGATAATGGTAATCAGGAAATTTTGTATTGTCTATCTCATTAAGGCTATTTCCAGCAAAAGATGTTTCTGTTGTTTTGCCGTTAATAAAATCGTGCAATCTAAAAACATTGGAATAATAGATAAATGCATCGTATACTTCGTAAAAATTATCCTTATCGGTAGTATTATTATATGCTGATTGTGCAAATTGCAAACGATAATTATCGTCATCAAACAATAAAGCAATCTCTTTTATTTGTTCACTTGAGAAACAATATGATTTTACTAATTGATTGGCTAATTGTATTTTTGCTGCGTCTGTTGTTCTGTTATCTATTTGTTTGTACCGTTGTTGGAATTGTTGAAAAGTTAAGGGTTGGGTACATTTTGTTTGAGGAAAAACAAGAGTAGTAACTGCTGTAAATACGATTAAAGCAATAATTTTTCTCATTATTAAAATTTTTAATAGATATAAAAATACTTTTCAATTAAAATAAAAAGAAAAAAGTTTATAATTCTTCGTATTCAATGTATTTGAATGGGATGCCAATAATAGACTCAAAGTATTGTCCGGATTCTAAAACATCTAAATCACCTTCTTCATAAAACCAGTTAACCAAAATATTTTTATTTTCCGGATTATTTTCCAGGAGTCGAAGCATTTCTAAAATAAATTTTGAGGAACTGGTATTAAAATATTCAAGTTTTATATCTACACGAATTTCTCCAGTAGTAAATTCCTTAGTCCAGTCGAGTATGGGTTTGAAAAATTTGGCAGCATCTTCAGGAATTGAACGGCCCTCAATCTTTAAAACACCATTTGTACTTAATGCAACGGAAGGAGTCTTTTCAGTTTCTTTTATTATTAAGTCTTTCATATATTCATTTATAATTTTACTTAATTAAAAAATCTTATAAAAGTAAAAATTAATACTAAATTACAATTTATTTAAATACAAATGCAAAGAATTTTGATTGAATATTAAAATTAGTACATAATATTACATTTTTTATACTGAAAAATTACAATAAAAATTAATTTTGTTCAATCTTTAAACAGAAATTATATTTATATGTTTAAACTAACAGCATGAAAAGAAGATTGTTTTACAAAATATCAGGATTATTATTACTGGCTATAATTGCCGGAGTTACAGTGTTTGGTATAAACATCTACAATCGTATATATAAGCCTAATGTATTCGTATCTGATTCAACGGAAATGTATTTATATATTCCAACCGGATCGGATTTTAATGATGTTGTAAATAGTATAAAAGAAAATGAAATTGTAGAAAATGTTTCATCTTTTATATGGCTGGCTAAAAAGAAAAATTATCCCAACCATGTTTATCCCGGAAGATATGCACTAAAGCATAAGATGAATAATAATGAATTGATAAATTTTCTGCGTTCAGGATATCAGGAACCCGTGGAAGTTATTTTTAATAGTATCAGAACCAAAGAACAGTTAGCCGGGCGAATAGCAAAACAAATTGAGGCAGATTCTTTATCTTTAGTCAAAGTTTTTAATAATGATAGTATTATTAAGGAATATGGCTTTAAACCAGAGACCTTTACTTGTATTTTTATACCAAATACTTACGAGTTTTGGTGGAATACTACAGCCATAGGTTTTGTGCAAAGAATGTATAAAGAGTATAGCCGGTTTTGGACTGAACAACGATTGGCTAAAGCGAAAGCATTAGACTTAACTCCTGAGGATGTCATTACCCTGGCTTCAATTGTTGATGAGGAAACACTTTATAATGATGAGATGCAAAAAGTGGCTGGCGTATATATAAATCGTTTACGCAAACGAATGCATTTACAAGCCGATCCAACATTGAAATTTGCCTTAGGAGATTTTTCTATTAAACGTGTTTTAACGGTTCATAAACAAATCGACTCGCCATACAATACCTATAAACATTACGGACTGCCTCCCGGGCCTATATCGATCCCTTCTATTGCAGCCATTGATGCCGTATTAAATTACGAGCAGCATAACTATTTATATTTTTGTGCGAAGCCAGACTTTTCCGGGTATCACAATTTTTCCAAAACCCTCTCTCAGCATAATATTAATGCCCGCCGATATCAGCAGGCATTAAATAAAGAAAAGATATGGAGGTAATATT
>JAXHVS010000047.1:0-15524 GCA_034189025.1 Bacteroidota bacterium | reverse complement strand
GGAAATGTCCGACAGGACAAAGGGGTCAATAAGTAAAATAAAATGAATGTAAAATGGAATCATCAAACACCTTATAATTAACTATTTGATGATCTTGTTTGATTAACAAAGGTTTGATTTACAAAATTTTATTTATTAGTGCGAAACATTAGTTATTTAGATTTTAATTTGAGGCGAATGAAGGTAAATATAAAGGTGCTCGTGAGGGCTTCGCCGTTCGTACCCCATTCAACGCTTCGGTTCTCATCCCTCTTTTCTTTAAATTGATATTAAGCTATTTGCATAAAAAAAGCTGTTCTGGTTTTAGAACAGCTTTTATTTTTTTGGCGGAGAAAGAGGGATTCGAACCCCCGGTCCGCAGAACGGACAACGGTTTTCAAGACCGCCGCATTCGACCACTCTGCCATTTCTCCGTCGGCAAAAGTATAATTAATTTTTATTTGCACAAAATTTTTTGAATAAAATAATAATTTGTTTTAATTGAGATATTTATTGGCAAAAATGTATCAATATTACCCATAAACAACCCGTTAATATGAATTTTTACGATCAATTATTAACAAAATCAACATATTTATCAATAAATAAGCATTTTTTTTTGGTTTAGATTTGCTAAACTTAAGAAATACTCTATATTTGTATGTAGAAGCTAAAAAATTAATTATTTTACTAACCCTAAAAATTTTTTTATTATGAACAAAGCAGAATTAATTGATGCAATTGCTAGTGGAGCAGATTTAACAAAAGCAGACGCTAAAAAAGCTTTAGACGCTTTTATTAAGAGTACAACAGGCGCTTTGAAAAAAGGTGACAGAGTAGCTTTAGTTGGTTTTGGTTCTTTCTCTGTAGCAAAAAGAAATGCAAGAACTGGTAGAAACCCACAGACTGGTAAACCTATTACTATTAAAGCTAAAAATGTAGTTAAATTTAAAGCTGGAAGCGATTTAGCAGACGCAGTTCAATAAAAAACTTTAACTAAATAATGGAAGGGAGTAGCAAGTATGTTGTACTCCCTTTTTTTATAGAGATAATGTTATGATAACTACTCGTTTAACAAAATATCTGGAACAATTTATTACTACTGAAAGACTTGAGTTATTCCATAAACTTCTTAATCAGAGAACAAGATATATAACAGTTGTGCTAGAAGATATTTATCAGCCGCAAAATGCAAGTGCTGTTCTGCGAACAGCCGATTGTTTTGGAATCCAGGATGTGCATATTATCGAAAATGAAAATGAATATAAAATTAATCCAGATGTTGCTTTGGGCGCTTCCAAATGGTTAAATCTAGTAAAATATAACAAGCAGGAAAATAATACACTAGAAGCTATCAGCCATTTAAGGCAAAAAGGATATCGAATTGTTGCTACTACACCACATACAAAAGATGTTAGCCTGGAGAATTTTGATTTAACACAAGGAAAAACAGCTTTGTTTTTTGGAACAGAATTAAAAGGCCTTTCAAATGAAATGATTGATAATGCAGATGAATTTTTAAAAATCCCAATGTTTGGGTTTACCGAAAGTTTTAATATTTCGGTCTCGGCAGCTATTATTTTACATCATCTAACAACATCATTAAGGAAATCTGTAATAAATTGGCAATTGTCTGATAATGAAAAAGAAGAAATTTTATTGGAATGGTTAAAAAAGACTATAAAAAAGTCATCATTGCTTATTGATGATTTTTTATCTAAGAAAAACAACTTTTAATCACAAAAATTCGTATATTAATGTAAATTTTTTCATCTTTATATGCTTAAATCTTAGGATGAAAAATGAAAATTTAAAATAAATTTTACATCGTAAATATTATGAACTGTATTATTATAGATGATGATGCACTATCAAGACGTGTAATAGAAGAATTTGTTGAACGAACAGATTTTCTTTCGCTAAAACACTCTTTTAAGGATGCTGTTGAGGCAATTAATACATTTAATAAAGAAAATGATGAAATTGACCTGATATTTTTGGATATTGAAATGCCTGAAATGGACGGCATTGATTTTATGAATGCGCTAAAGAACTTGCCACAGGTTATTATTATTTCCTCTAAAGAAAAATATGCAGTAAATGCTTTTGATTATGATGTTACAGATTACCTTTTAAAACCCATTACCTACAGTCGTTTTTATAAGGCTGTATTGAAAGCAAAAAATATTTATGAGATTAAAGAACGTAATGATGTTGATGAAATTTATATCAAAAAAAATTCGGCACTTGTTCGTTTAAAATACGATGAGATACTTTGGGTAGAAGCATTAGAAAATTATGTAATTATCAATTCTTTTAGTGAAAAGTTTACAATTCACTTTACGATGAAATCTATTGAGAGTCAGTTACCTTCAAAGCAATTTAAACGCGTACATCGTTCGTATATTATTAATGTAAAGAAAATTGATCGGATTGAAGATAACTCAATTTATATAAAAAATTCCGAAGGATTGAAAAATATACCCATTGGTAAAGCTTACAAAGAAAGATTTATGAATGACATAAATCTTATGGGTAAATAAAACCTTATCCTTAACTTTGTATTTTATAAATTGGGATTTATCCCAATTTTTTTGTTTTAATAACTTTAATAAAATTATCATATGATTTCGCAACGACAATTATTTTTGCAACATGTTGGGCAAACATCTGATTTTCCTTTACAATTAGAAATTGAACGTGCTGAGGGAATCTACATGTATAGCCCGGATGGGAAATCTTATATAGATTTAATTTCAGGGGTATCCGTTAGCAATGTGGGACATCTACATCCAAATGTAGTTAAAGCAGTACAAAATCAAGCCGGTAAATTTATGCACCTTATGGTGTATGGTGAATATATCCAATCACCGCAGGTAGAGTATGCTAAATTATTAACCGATTTATTGCCTGCAAATTTAAGTTCGGTTTATTTTGTAAACTCTGGCAGCGAAGCTATTGAAGGCGCGTTGAAACTGGCTAAACGATATACCGGGCGTACTGAAATTGTTGCTTTTAAAAATGCTTATCATGGGAGCAGCCATGGCTCATTAAGTGTGATGGGAAACGAAGCGTTTAAAAATGCTTTTCGCCCATTATTACCTGGTATCCGGTTTTTGGATTTTAATAATGATGAATCGATAGAGCAAATTACCGACAAATCAGCCTGTGTTTTAATAGAACCTATCCAGGGAGAAGGAGGAATAAGAGTTCCGGAAAATAATTTTTTGCAAAAATTACGAAAAAGATGCGACGAAACAGGAACCTTACTTATCTTTGATGAAATACAAACCGGCTTTGGAAGAACAGGCAGTCTTTTTGCTTTACAAGAATTTAATGTTGTTCCTGATATTATGGCTATTGCCAAAGGAATGGGAGGAGGAATGCCGATAGGTGCTTTTGTCTCTTCCAATGAAATTATGTCGGTTTTTAAAACAAACCCAATTTTAGGGCATATCACTACTTTTGGTGGCCATCCGGTTTCTTGTGCAGCAGCTGTTGCTTCTTTAAAAACTATTGTAGATGAAAAACTTTGCGAAAAAGTAAAACAAAAAGGCCAATTATTTCGAGAATTATTGGTTCATCCGGAGATTAAAGAAATCCGCGGGGTTGGTTTGTTTATGGCGGTTGAATTAAAAAATTTTGACCAGGTTAAAAAGGTAATTGATATTGCCGTAAGCAAGGGGTTAGTTACCGACTGGTTTTTATTTCACGACAGTGCTTTTCGAATTGCTCCACCGCTAATTATTACTGAAAAGCAGATTAAAAAAGCTTGTAATATTCTTTTAGAAGCGATTGATGAATCAGTAAAATAAATTCTTTATTTAAAGAATGAGAAAAATGGATTTTTTTTTGCCATAAAATTTAAAAATTTAAATATGAAACGGATCGTTTGCTCAATTTTATTCACTGTTCTTTGTTTTGCTTTTGCAAAAACTTATGCACAGGATATTAATGTATATTCTGATAGCCTTAAAAAATATTTTAGTTTAATGGCTCAGGAACGTGACGATGATAAAAAAGAAAAGTTAAATAATAAAATAGTAAAATACTTCCAAAAAGCTTTAGATCAGGATGATAGTTTCGATTTTGATTTTTCATCTTTAAAATATGTTGGTGATGTAAGATCTGAAGATAATAAGCTTAGAGCTATTACATGGAATTTGCCCTATTACGATGGTACACACCAATATTTTGGATTTATTCAGTATAAAAAAAATCGATGGAAAACATTAACTTATAAACTTAACGATAAATCGGAACAAATAAATAATCCTGAATATGATATTTTATCCCATAACAATTGGTATGGTGCGTTATATTATAAAATTATTGTGAATAAACATCGACATGATGAATATTATACTTTATTGGGTTCAGATTTAAACGATTTGTTTAGTAAGAAAAAACTGATTGAAATAGTACAATTTGATTCAAATGATCAACCTGTGTTTGGTGCATTTAAGTTTAAAAATAGGGAAAAGAATGTGGCACGGGTAATTTTTGAATATAGTGCACAGGCAAATATGGGTTTAACGTATGATGAGAAAAAAGAGATGATTGTGTACGATCATCTTTCACCCTTTAGGCCCAGTTTAAAAGGGAAATACCAGTTTTATGGGCCAGATTTTTCATATGATGGACTTAAATTTGAAGATGGAATCTGGAATACTTATTACGATATCGATGTAAGAAATTATAATATTGATTAAAAATGATTAAAAATTATAATAATGAATCTTTTCACTATTTTGTGGAGCAATTTGCTGATCTAAGGATTTTACGCTATCAGGTTCCGGGGTTTGAAGATTTATCATTAAACCAAAAGAAACTGATTTATTATCTTTCGGAGTCAGCACTTTACGGAAGAGATATTATTTATGACCAGAATTTTAAGTATAATCTAACCATCAGGCGATTGCTTGAATCGATAATCAAAAACAATAAGGACCATATAGAGAATGATGAGTGGCATGAATTTATGATATATACTAAACGGGTATGGTTTTCCAATGGAATACATCATCATTACTCTACAGATAAATTTATTCCCGGTTTTTCAAAAGGTTTCTTTTTGGATTTGATACATCAAATACCTGATCATAATTGGACTTTTGATTTATCAAAAGATGAAGTCATACAAAAAATTATACCAATAATCTTTGATCCGGAAAAATATCATAAAAGGGTTTGTCAGGATCAATCTAAAGATATGATTAAACACTCGGCCAACAATTTTTATGAGAATGTAACACAGCGTGAAGTAGAATCTTTTTATCAGCAAATGATAAATCCGAATGAGGATGAACCTGTTTCTTACGGATTAAATTCAAAACTGGTAAAAGAGGGAGAACAGGTTAAAGAAAAAATTTGGAAAATTGGCGGGATGTATAGCAAGGCTATAGAAAAAATTGTTTATTGGCTTGAAAAAGCTTCTGAAGTAGCTGAAAATAAAAAGCAAAAAGAGAGCCTGCAAAAACTCATCGATTTCTACCGTACCGGCGATTTGAAAAAATTTGATGATTATAGCATATTGTGGTTGAGCGATACCGAGTCGTTTATAGATACGGTAAACGGGTTTATTGAAATTTATGAAGATCCTTTAGGGAGAAAAGCTACATGGGAGGCAATTGTTAACTTTAAAGATGAAAATGCCACTCGGCGAACCGATATATTGAGCCAGAATGCACAGTGGTTTGAGGATCATTCTCCCGTTGATTCAAAATATAAAAAAACAAAAGTTCAGGGTGTAAGTGCTAAAGTAATTAATGTAGCTATGCTTGGTGGCGAATGTTATCCGGCAACTCCTATTGGGATTAATCTTCCCAATGCCGAGTGGATTCGGAAAAAATATGGCTCTAAATCAGTAACCATTGAAAATATTACCTATGCTTACCACATGGCTTCCCTTAAAAGCGGATTAGTAGAAGAGTTTTCGTTTTCGGATGAGGAGATTGACTTACATAAAAAATATGGTTTTTTAGCCAATAATTTACATACCGATCTACATGAATGTTTAGGCCATGGCTCAGGCCAGTTAATGCCTGGCATAAGCACTAATTTATTAAAAAATTATTACTCACCCATAGAAGAAACCAGAGCAGATTTATTTGCTTTATGGTTTATGATGGGCCAAAAATTAATTGATTTGG
Source organism: Bacteroidota bacterium (assembly GCA_034189025.1). Classification (GTDB taxonomy): domain Bacteria; phylum Bacteroidota; class Bacteroidia; order Bacteroidales; family UBA12077; genus UBA12077. The sequence continues at coordinate 9,393 of JAXHVS010000047.1, read as the reverse complement.
GTATTATGCCTACATTTGATGTTGCTATAGCCCAATATAACAGTTATATCAAAAATGGATTAATGACGCAACTTACCCGTATTGAACCCGGAAAAAATATTGATCAGGCTCATATGCGAAATCGCCAATTGATTGCTAAGTGGTGTTTTGAAAAAGGACAGGATGAAAATATTATCGAAAAGAAAATCAAAGAAGGGAAAACGTATTTTATTATAAATCATCATTTAAAGCTAAGGGAGTTATTCGGGAAACTGCTGGCTGAAATACAACGAATAAAATCTGAAGGAGATTTTGAAGCTGCAAAATACCTTATAGAAAATTATGGGGTTAAAGTGGATAAAGAATTACACGATGAGGTTTTGCAACGATTTAAAAAACTTAATTTAGCACCATATTCTGGTTTTGTAAATCCTCAATATATACCGGTTTATGAAAATGATGAAATTGTTGATGTTGGGATTGATTACACTCAAGATTACACCGAACAGATGATGAAATACGCAGAGAAATACTCCGTACTCCCTGATTTTAACTAAAGTATTGACATATTTTTTTATTAATCGTAACTTGAAGAGTAATTTATTATTATGGCTAACAGAATATCCAGGCAAAATACCTATGTTTATTTCATCGATAACGATGATTCTTATATTAGCGATGTATTAGCTCGTTTTGAAAAAGTAAATGATTATAATATCAGTGTATATACACGGAGCAAAGAATTTTTTGAAGATTTTTCCGAACTAACCCCCTCCAAAAGACAAATTGATATTATTTTTCTTGCCGCAACCCTTGAAACCGATCAGGAGAATCAAATGGTAGAACCAATTGATGTACTTAAAAAAATTAAAGAAATAAATCCTTATGCTGAAGTTATTTTATATTCTGAGAATGATGATATAAATATGGTTTCTTCTGCTTTTCATTATGGTGCATATACTTTTATTAAAAAGAATGAAAATTTAACCTTGCGTATTTTAAATAATATTAAAGGAATTATTAGTCAGAGAAATTTTTTGTTAAAAAAAGAAGCTGGAATTTATATGGCTAAATTGTTTCTTCTTTTTTTCTCGGTACTCATTATTCTTTTTGCCTTGCTATATTTCTTATTTCCTGAGTTATTTTCTTATTAAAATCTACATTAATTTAGAAGCAAAAAAGAAATTTGATAATCGAGATATTTAGCAAATTATTTATTATCCCTGCAAAAATTTCATTTTATTTTGAAATACAATGATATTTAGCTGTCTATTTGGCAGGAAATAATCTGTGGCACAACTATTGGAAAATAAGCTCCGGAAAACAGATGTTAAACATAAAATAAAAATATAAAATGCAAAAAGGAAAAATTGGAGTTACTACGGAGAATATCTTCCCTGTTATTAAAAAGTTTTTATATTCCGACCATGAGATTTTTTTGAGGGAATTAATGTCTAATGCAGTTGATGCAACACAGAAATTAAAAAAACTTGCTTCATTGGGTGAATATAAAGATGAGCTGGGTGATTTAACTATACGCGTTTCGTTAGATACTAAAAAGAAAACCATTACTGTTAGCGATCGTGGTATTGGAATGACAGCTGAAGAAATTGATAAATATATTAATCAAATTGCATTATCCAGTGCCGAAGAATTTATCAATAAATTTAAAGATCAAACAACCATAATCGGTAAATTCGGACTTGGATTTTATTCATCATTTATGGTATCTAAAAAGGTGGAAATTATTACCCGATCGTATAAAGAAGATGCCAAAGCTGTAAAATGGACATGCGATGGAAGTCCTGAGTATAAAATTGAAGAAGTAGAAAAAGAAGATCGGGGAACCGATATTATTTTACATATTGATGACGATTCCAAAGAATTTGCAGAAGAAAATAAAATTAATGAGCTATTAAATAAATATTGTCGGTTTTTACCTATTGAAATTGCTTTTGGAAAGCAGAAAGATTGGAAAGACGGTAAAGAAATTGAAACCGATAAAGATAATATTATAAATGACACCAATCCTTTATGGACTCAAATGCCAGCCGATCTGAAGGATGAGGATTATAAATCATTTTACAGAAAACTTTACCCCTATAATGATGATCCGTTATTTCATATTCACCTTAACGTAGATTATCCGTTTAATCTGACAGGAATTCTGTATTTCCCCAAAATCAAAAATAGCATAGAGTTACAGAAGAATAAGATACAACTTTATGCCAACCAGGTGTTTGTTACCGATTCGGTAGAAGGAATTGTCCCCGAGTTTTTAACCTTATTACATGGTGTTTTAGATTCGCCAGATATCCCATTAAATGTATCGCGTAGTTATTTGCAAAGCGATGCCAATGTAAAGAAAATTTCGAATCATATAACTAAAAAGGTAGCCGACAGGTTAGAAGAAATTTTTAAAAACGACCGAGAACAGTTTGAAAAAAAATGGGATGACCTGAAAATATTTATCGAATATGGAATGCTTACCGAAGAAAAATTTTACGAAAAAGCTCAAAAATACGCTTTATTCAAAAATACAGATGGTAAGTATTTTACTTTCGAAGAGTATGAAAAATTGATTAAAGATAATCAAACCGATAAAGATAAAAACTTAATTTATCTTTATGCTACAGATAAAGATAAGCAATATACGTTTATCGAAAATGCAAAAGCCAAAGGGTATGATGTGTTGATTATGGACGGGCAGTTAGATACACACTTTATTAATCATATAGAACAAAAAATGGATCATTCGCGTTTCTTGCGTGTGGATTCAGATATTATCGATAAACTAATTAATAAGGAAGAGGTTGAAGAATCAAAATTATCCGCTGAAGAAAAAAACCAGCTATCCCAACTTTTCGAAAGCCAGTTGCCTAAAAACGCAACCTTTACGGTTACGTTCGAAAATTTGAAAGAAACAGATGACCCTATTGTAATTACTCAATCGGAATATATGCGCCGAATGAAAGATATGGCAGCTATGGGCGGTGGCGGAATGAATTTTTATGGCGACCTGCCCGATAGTTACAATGTGGTAGTTAATTCAAATCATAAACTGGTTGAGAAAATACGTGAGCAGAAAGATAAAAAAGTAGGCACTAAAATTGAAAAAATTTTAGAAGAGCTAAAACCGCTTGAGGAAGAAAAGAAAAAATTGGAAAAAGCCAATGAAGGGAAAAAGGACGAAGAAATTAACCAGGCAGAAAAAGATAAATTAAGTGATGTTGAAAAGAAAATTAATGCTTTGAAGGAAAAGAAAAAAGAGATATTAGTTAAACATGGAAAAGGAAATAAATATGTTAAGCAACTCATTGATTTAGCTCTACTTGCCAACAATATGTTAAAAGGAGAAGAGCTGACTAAATTTGTTAAACGAAGTGTAGAATTGATTAAATAAGTTGTTAATTTATCATTAATTATTGCCTGTCAGGTTACTGACAGGCTTTTTTGTTTAAATATTTTTGTATTTTAGATTAAAATTGTAAATAAGGTGTTTTGTAAGGTTTAAAGAAAATAAAAATATAGTACAAAATTTTTGCAGTAAATAAATACAATTGTACATGGATTCCATTAGATTAAACTTATTGTCTATATGTTTGATGATGTTTCTTTCAACATCTTTGCTATGGGCACAAAATAATTCCCAAAGCCCTACATTTGGTATTAAAGGTGGTTTTTTGCTATCAACCATTAGTGGAGATGAAGCCATTGATCAATATGCAAAAAAAATTGGCCCTCAAATTGGATTTACTGCTGCTTATTACCCTCATGTTAACTGGTCGGCTCGTGCCGAACTTAACTACGAATTAAAAGGTGGCAAATTTGATATGCACGATATGAAGATGAGTCTTCATTATGTTACTTTGCCTTTATATGCTAAGTTCACTTTTAATGAAGATCCCAAAATTTATTTTTATGCAGGCGGGTATGGTTCTTTTTTGATTTCGGCTAATACCAAAGGAAAATATGAGAAAATAATTGAAGAGGATTATCTCGTTCAATCAATAAATGAAGATATTACTCTTAATCTAAATCGATTTGATGTTGGCATACTAGCCGGGTGTGGAGTTCAGGGAAGATTTAACCGCTACCTGGATATTTTTATTGACTTAAGATACACCAAGGGCTTTTTTAATGTAGATAATAATACTGCCGAAGTGAGGTATAATTTTAACTATGAAGAGTTTTTTCCTTATGAACAGGAGTTAGATAACCCAGCCAATAAAGCTTTTATGCTTACTACAGGATTTATTTATTTTTTGATTCCCCGATAAAGAATTGAATTATTTTATTTTGTTATTTCAATGACCGAAAAGGGTGCCACGGTTCGGACAATTCTATTTAACTTTAATCCTGTTTGATGAATTAATTGCTTGTATTCTTCTATTGATCGTTCTTTACCTCCATCCTGGCTAACCATCATCTGGATATCAAATAATTTGGCAAATGAATAACTGTTTTTATGGCTTATTACCGATTCAATAATTAAAATTTTTCCTGTTGGTGGTAAACTATTTTTTATTTTTATTAAAATATCAATGGCTTGTTGGTCGCTTAGATTATGTATTATGTTTTTCATTAAATAGATATCACCACCTTCTGGTATTGTTTCATAAAACGAACCGGCCATTAATTCAACTCGATTTAATAAATTGTAGTTTTTGAAATTTTCTTTTGCATTTGTTATAACATGAGGTAGATCAAACAAAACTCCCTTAATGCATGGATTCTTTATTAAAATCATTGACAGTAAAGTTCCTTCGCCACCTCCAATATCTACAATACATTCTGCCTTCTTAAAAGAATATCTCGAAAGTATGGCATAACTCAGCATCAATGATGAATTTGTCATGGCTGTGTTGTAGATTTTATTATTGGCTGGATTTCTTTCAAGAAATTCAAAAATTTTCATTCCCAGAATTTTTTCCGATGCATTTTCTCCTGTTTTAACCACAGTGTTAAGTTCATTAAAAAGTTGCCAGTTAACAGGGTTAGCCAAATGCATAATCATGTAACGCATGGAATCTGTTCGATCAATCATTGTTTTTGATAATCGATTTTGTGAAAATACACGATTACTCTTTTCTTTAAAAATGCCCTGGCTGGCCAACATACGCATTAAACGATACAAAGATTCTTCGTCAGTATTTGTAAGGCCGGCTAATTCAGATATATTTTTATCATGCAAGGAAAGAAATTCTGCAATATTTAATTCGGCAGCTACTCCAATGGCTTTGGATACATAAAAAGACTGAACCATCTCTACAATCGCTATGTTTGGTGCTGTAAATCTTCGTGATAGTTTTAATAAAAAATACCTGAACCTATCGAAGAATTTAACAATGAAAGGAAGAGGATATTTGGGAGTTAAAAAAGGGCCTGGCATCAATAATTTGTTTATCATTTAATGGTAAAAATAGGTAAAATATTAAAGTTTAAAACAGATAATCTAAAAATAACGATTTGTAATTTTTATGAAATCATATTAGCTTTTGACGAATTATTTAAAATTCTTTATTTTTCTGACTATTTTTACCCATCATTTAAACCAAAAGGATGAAATACAGTTATAAAACCAATGTAAAAGGATACGAGCTTGATTCATATGGACATTTAAACAATGCAGTGTATTTAAATTATACCGAACAAGCCCGATGGGAAATCCTCAACGAAAAAAACTTGTTGCATCTGTTTTTTAACCGTGGATTATTACTTGTTGTTACCGAAACTAATATAAGATATAAAAGAGAGTTAAAACTTTTTGATGAAATTGAAATTGAAACAACCATAAAATTTGAAGCACCCTACCTTATTTTTTATCATGATATCAAAAATATAGAATCAGGGTATAGTGCTGCAAAAGCTAAAGTAAAAACTTTATTAATTAATGCAGGCCGGATTCCACAGGATATTCCGGATGAGTTATTGGACATTATAAAATAAAAGAAATGGATAAACACAATTTTGTTCAATGGAAAAGGGAAGGGAGTATTGGAATTTTTTCGTTGTCTAATGGAAATGAAAATTACCTGGAAAATCCGGATTTTATTCAAATAGAAAAATTTAAAGAATGGATTGATGAATCCGGGTTAAAAGGCATTATTATACGTGGGGTAGGACGTAACTTTTCTGCTGGTGCTAACCTTCAGAAACTAAACGAGCAGGCTAAAAATTATCAATTGTTATCTGAAAGGATAAACCAGGGAAAAGTATTGTTAAATGAAATTGAAAATTTAGAAATTCCTGTTATTGCTTCAATTGATGGGATTTGTTTTGGTGGAGGACTGGAAATTGCTCTTGCTTGTCATATGCGTATTGCTTCAAAAAGGGCGTTGTTTGCTTTTCCGGAAATAAATCATGGATTAATACCAGGCTTAGGTGGCACTTTTAGATCGGTAAAATTGTTAAAGCATAAGGCTTTCGAAATTATTTTAAATGGAGATATGATGAATGCTGAGAAAGCTTTAGAGATTGGTTTAATTGATGATATTACCAATGATAAAGATGTTTTTTTATTTGCAATGAAAAAAATGCAAAGTATGACTGAAAAACGGTCGCCAGAACTAATTCGTTATGCCATGCAAGCCCTTAAAAATGCAAGTAATTTAAGTAAAGAAGATGCTTTACAAAAAGAAACGGAGATATTTTGTAAACTGGCATCAAACCTAACAGTTTAAAATGTATAAAGAAATTGTTGCCATAAAATCTGTAGAGGATATTGAAGCTGTTTTCTTTAACCAAACAGATGATTTTTATTTTATCGAAGATGAAATCAAATCTTTGGAAAATAAAAATATCATTAAAAGTTTAGGTGGAAGATATTTGATAAAAAAGAGCATTATCGACTTTCTGGGTTTAAAAGAAGGATATCATGATATTGAAATTCAGAATGGCCCGAAAGGAAAACCGGTGGTTAAGGTACAAGGAAATGTTAAGGATATTTTATTGGAGCGTGACATTAAAAAAATTCATGTTTCAATTTCTCATTCAAAGCACTATATTTCTGTTTTAGTTATTTTGGAAAAATAAATATGTTTAGCAGTATCAATTGGCATATAAAAAATCAAATTGGATTTTTGGAGTTAAATAACCCTCCCTCTAATGCAATGAGTTCTATCTTTTTTGAAGAATTTTATCAATGGAGGAACAAGGTTGTTCATAAATCAAAAATTAAATCCATTATTATTAAGGGTAAAGGTCGACATTTTTCATCCGGAGCAATTGTAGAGGATTTAATACATACAATCCAGGAAAGTAAAAAACAATCGGGCACGATTAAGGAAATAAGTACTGTTCTAAATCAGCATAGCCAGCTATTTTTATCTTTAAAAGATCTGGAAATTCCAGTAATATCAGCAGTGCGTGGCGTTTGTTTAGGTTCTGCTTTCGAGCTGGCTTTATGTGCCGATTATATTTTATGTTCAGATAAGGCGGTATTAGGATTGCCCGAATCTACTTTTGGCTTAATTCCCGGATGTACAGGTACTTATATTTTACCTAAAATAACCTCTAAAGCATTGGCAATGGAATTAATCCTAACCGGAAAAACTTTTTCTGCCGAGCAAGCATTAAGGTGGAACTTAATTCACCAGATAGTACCGACTAAACAATTAATGGAGAAAGCCATTGAGGTAGCTTATCGATTAAAAAATAATATTCATAAAGATTTGAAGAAGATTTAATATGAAGGAAAATACAAATTCTGAGAATTATGTAAAAATAACCGGAACAGGTTCATATTTACCCGGCAAACCAATCACCATTGATGAAGTGGATCATTTTTTAGGGGAATTAACAGAAGTACCTAAAAAGTTGCAAAAATGGTTACAACGTATGAAAGTGTTAATGCAGGAAATGCTTGAAGTAAAACATTATCATTTTGCCATTGATCCGGAAACCCGTGAATTTACCGATGATAATATTACTATGTCGGTAAAAGCAGCAAAAAAAGCGCTTAATGCTGCAGGTTTTAAAGCCAATGATATCGATTTGATTGTTTACGGAAGCGCCCATCAGGATCAAATGCCAACCACTTCGGTACGAATTCAGGAAGCATTGGGTATTGAGCAATGTGGCGAGATGGGTATCCATGCCAACTGTACTTCTGCTTATAAAGCTTTTCTGGTTGCTTCAGATTTTATTAAATCCGGACGTTATAAAAATGCATTAGTGATTTCTTCCAGCATGTCATCATCTGAGTTACGGGCAGAGTATTATAATCAGCTGCTGGTAAAAAAAGAGGAGTTGTTTTTACGTTATTTTTTAAGCGACGGAGCTGGTGCTCTGCTCCTGCAGGCTGATAACGAAAAGAAAAACGGCCTTTATGTTGAAGAAACTTATATGGAATCGATTGGAGGGAAAAAACCGGCAGCCATGTTAAATAAGCGCCCTGCTTATTGGATGAATCCTAAACAAGAATATGAATTGGGGTACCACCATTTAAGCCAGATGTTTAACGAGCAACTGCGAACTCATTTTCATGATAATGATGGAAGTGTTTTTATTAAAGGGTTAAAAAGGATGCTTCGAAAATACCCGGTAGATTTAAAGCAATTAAAATATTTTCAGGTTAATTTTCCTTCCAAACATATTTCAGAGCTCATTATGGACGAATGTGAGGCACTGGGAATTGATAGAAATACATTGTATACAAAAATGTCGGGCATGGGATATGCAGGCCCACCCATGGCTTTTATCTCGATTAATAAGATTGTAAGTGAAGAAAAACTGCAAACGAATGATATAATTCTTAGTTTTGTTACAGAGGTGAGTAAGTTTATGCAGGCAGGTTATATTTTAAAATATTATTAGTTTGGCACGATCTGTGAAATTATATTTTCACTTTTTTTATCCACAAATGTTTAAACAGTAATAACTTATTATGATGAAAAAATTTTTTACACTCGTATTATTAACCTTGATGGTTCAGGTTAGTTTTGCACAAGAAAATAATGAGAAAAATGGAAATGATGATATCCAAACTATTTTCTCAGATAAGAACTTAAAGTTTTCTGGTGGTTTTACTGCCCCGGAACTAAAAGTAGGAAATATTTATGATGATAATGGAATTCTTTTTGGAGGGCGAATGGGAGCTATTTTTAACGATCGTTTTACTGTTGGGTTAGGTGGTTATGGTTTAACGGCTAAAAGCTCATTTAATTATGATTTTGATGGAGACGGCCCTGAACCTTTACGAAATGTGTGTATTGGTATGGGATATGGTGGCTTAGCACTTGAATATGCATTTTTTAGTAAAAAGGCTATTCATTTTACTGTTCCTGTTTTAGTAGGCGCTGGTGGTTTTGTTTTTTATGAAGGAACAGGCGATTTTTGGGATGAGTTTTATGAATACGAAAGTACTGCCGCATTTATCCTTGAGCCGGGAATAAATCTTGAATTAAATTTATT
>JAXHVS010000046.1:0-33220 GCA_034189025.1 Bacteroidota bacterium | reverse complement strand
AATGGCATAAGCAGTTTGTGCATCAAAGTTGCTGGTTCCGGTAGCAACAGTAGCCTGAAATTATCCCTGGTTACTGAACATGGGTGAGTTTGCCATATTGGGAATATATTCAGGTGAACATGAAAACAAAAATCCTAATGTTAAAACCAATAGTAAAATTTGCAATCGTTTGTTAAAATGTAGATTTTTCATAATATTTTGTTTTTTAGGTTGTAAATAACTTATAATCATTTCATAAATAACCTTTTTACGTGATTGGATAAAATGAATAAAATCATTATTAGTATAATTATTCCGATGATTTATCATCTCCTTAATGGCAAAAGGAAAAGCAATTAACGAAAGCATATTAATGTAGAGTTGTTCGGGGTTTACCGCCCGAATATTGCCTTTCTCTGCTTCTTCTTTTAATTGATTAGAAAAGATTTCAGAATTATATAAATTATCGGCTACTTTTATTTGAGTTAATTTCTCAGGATTACGATTTAAAACCTTTAAAACAAAAGAAATTAACAATGGATTATCTATTAGAATGTCAATATATCGTGAAATATACTTTTCAATTTTTATTTCTAATTCGAGTTGAGCATTTAATATTTCTTTCAAAGACGCAGAGGCTTTGCCAATTAATAAATCAATAATGGTTTCGAACAATATTTCTTTGCTGCGAAAGTAATAGTTCATTAATGATACATTAATTTTTGCTTTTGAAGCAATGTCTCGAACACTGGTGTGACCGTAGCCTTTTTAAAGAAATAGCCGAGTGGCTGAACATACAATTTTTTCCTGTGTTGATAATTGCTGATTCATGAATAAAAAAAAGAAATTTATTGCAGGATAATTAAAACATATATTTAAGTGATTAAATTAAAATTAAAGTACGTTTAATCATTTCCAAAGTTTTGAACTTTGGAAAAAGTTAACCAGATTGAGCATATGTCAAAAATCAACCAGCATTTTTTCGCTAGCTCAATTAAAAAAAATTATGTTAATGATTAATTAATTGATAACAATTCTTGATGCAAAGTGTCGATTGAAGCTCTAAATTTTTGAAGGTTTTCTTCTTTCACCGGGTCTACCGGAGGTGCTTCAATGGTTAATGGATTAATAAGGTAACTATTTTTCCACACTCTGAAATCGAGATGAGGGCCGGTTGCATAACCAGTACTGCCTACATAACCAATAATCTCTCCCTGGCTCACTCTCTGTCCTTTTTTAATTCCTTTTGGATATCTTGAAAGGTGATTATAGCCTGAAGTGTAGACACTATTATGTCTTATCTTAATATAATATCCGGCAGATTTTGTATATCCTTTTGCTATTACCGTTCCGTCGCCAATGCTATAAATCGGAGTGCCGGTGGGAGCAGCATAATCAACTCCCCTATGAGGCCTATAGATTTTAAGAATAGGATGAAAACGGCTGTTTGAATAACCTGAACTAATTCTTGAAAAGCGCAATGGAGCTTTTAAAAATTGCCGTCGAAGGCTTTTCCCCGTCTCATCGAAATAACTCATCTGATCATCTTGTTCAAAAGCATAAGCCAATAATTCTTCGCCCTTATGCGTAAAGCTAACAGCATGAATCTGGCCAATTCCGATTGGGATACTATCCACGTACTGCTCGTCGTATAGTACTTTAAACTGATCGCCTTCTTCCAGTCCAAAAAAGTCGATGGTCCAGGCATAAATTTCTGATAAGCGAATAGCCATCATCGGATCAATATTATTGTCAATCATGGTACTCCAAAGGGATGATGATATTTTCCCTGAGCAGGTTTTTTGAACATTAATAATTTCCTTAGTCCCTTTAAAAGCTACCGGTTCTTTATTAAAATCAATTTTTAAATATTCGGTAGGGCTATGCTGGTAAACAAAGTATTTTAAAGTATTTGTACTGTCTTTGCTATAATAGAAACGATATTGGTTACCAGCTTTAATTCTTCGAATATCAAAAGCATTTGTAGCACTTTGTATAGCCTTGTTAATTTTATCGTATTCCAGCTCTGCCTCGGTTAACAATCGTGCCAGATTATAGTTTCTTTTAATTCTGCCCTGCGAGATATGAAAAGAATCAATGGTAATTCCAAACTCTTTTTTAATGTCTGTATAAATAATATTTTGATCAACACCAACGGCATAGATATTAGAATTACGTGTAATAATGCTACTTTCGGAAGGCTTAAATATACTCAACAAAATAATAATTATAATTCCTATTCCAGCGATTGATATTTTTTTAACAGCCATATAATTAGTTATTTGCAGGAAAATTAAAAAATAAATTACTAAATATCAAACTATTAGGCTTTAATCTGATCAAAACCTAATCCATAAACCCCCATAACATTATTAACAGAAATAAAAGCATCAGGGTCAATTTCTTTAATTATGCGTAATAAGTTATAAGACTCTTGCTTTTTAACCAAAACAAGCAACACTTTTGATTGTTTTTTAGTATACCAGCCTTGTCCGTCGAGCAAGGTTATTCCACGATTCATTTCTGTGGCTACACGCTCTGCTATTTTCTCGTGCTCTTTGGAAAAAATAAACATTTGAACGGTTCGTTTTGCACCGGTCAATACCATATCGATCACATACGCCGTAACAGCCATAGTAACATAACCGTAAACCATTTTTTCAAGCGATTGAAATATCAAAAACGAAGATGAAATGATCAAAACATCAGCATAAAGAATTACTTTACCGGGACTAATGTTTCGATATTTATTGATCATCATGGCAATGATATCAGTACCTCCGGTACTTCCTCCCTGGCTAAAAACAATTCCAACACCTGCACCGGCAAGAATTCCACCAATTACGGTTGACATGAAATTTTCGTTCACAATAGGCTCTTTAATAATCCCTTGCAGGACAGAAAGAAAAATCGTTAGCGTTATGGTAGCAAAAATGGTTTTTATACCAAATCCTCTGCCCAAAACCTTTAAACTAGCTACAATTAATAATGCATTAATAATTAAATACGAAACGCCAACCGGAAAGCCGGAAGCATAAAAAATAAGCGTTGCAACACCTGTTATTCCACCTCCGGTTATTTCGGCAGGGATTAAAAAAGCTGTCCAACCCAAAGCATTAATAAAAAGGCCAATGGTAATAATTGCATAAGCCTTAATATTTAATAAAACTTTTTTATTCATCCAATTAAAGATATTATTTAAATAACAACATTTATAATCTTTTTAGGCACAAAAATTACTTTTTTCGGTGATTTCCCATCCAGCCATTTTTGAGCCTGCTCATGCTTCAGAACGATTTCTTCGGCGTCTTTGGCATTAATATCAACGGGTAATTTTATCTTAAAACGCATTTTCCCGTTAAAAGATACAGGATATTCAATAGAACTTTCAATTAAATATTTTTCTTCGAATTTTGGGAAATCGGCATAGGCAATACTTTCTTTATTTCCTAAAAGACTCCACAACTCCTCTGTAATATGAGGGGCGAAAGGAGATAACAGTATTAACAAAGGCTCTAAAACCTGTCGTTTATTGCAATTTAAATCGGTAAGTTCATTCACACAAATCATAAAAGCACTAACCGAAGTATTAAACGAAAACCGCTCGATATCGTCCTTTACTTTTTTAATGGTTTTATGCAATACTTTCAACTCATCTTCAGAAGCCTCAGTATCAGATACATTAAAACTGTTATCTTCATCAAAAAACAATCTCCATAATTTACGTAAGAATTTATGAACGCCGTCGATACCGTTGGTATCCCAAGGTTTTGACATTTCCAGAGGACCTAAAAACATTTCGTACATTCGAAGGGTGTCGGCACCGTACTGTTCAATTACATCATCGGGGTTAACTACATTATATAATGATTTTGACATTTTTTCTACGGCATAGCCACAAATGTACTTGCCATCTTCTAGAATAAATTCGGCATTTTTGTATTCAGGATTCCAGTTTTTAAAGGCTTCGATATCCAAAATATCATTATCAACAATATTTACATCAACATGAATAGGTGTTACATCGTAATCCTTTCTTATATTATAAGATACAAATTTATTGGAACCTTTTATTCGATATACAAAGTTCGATCGTCCCTGAATCATTCCCTGATTGATCAATTTTTTAAAAGGTTCATCTTTACATACCCATCCAATATCGTATAAAAATTTATTCCAGAATCTTGAATAGATCAAATGCCCTGTAGCATGTTCAGTTCCTCCAATATACAAGTCTACATCCTGCCAGTATTCGTTGGCTTCTTTAGAAACCAAAGCATCATCATTTTTCGGGTCCATATATCGTAAATAATAAGCAGAAGAGCCAGCAAACCCTGGCATTGTGCTATATTCAAAAGGATACCCTTCGTGTGTTTCCCAATTTTTAGCTCGTGCCAAAGGGGGTTCCCCTTTTTCTGTTGGCAAATAGGCATCCACTTCAGGCAATTCCAAGGGCAATTTATCTTTATCTAAGGGGTAAGGGATACCCTCTTTAAAATAGATCGGGAACGGTTCGCCCCAGTATCGCTGACGGCTAAAAATAGCATCGCGCAAGCGATAATTAATTTTTCTTTTGCCTATTCCATTCTCTTCAAGGTACTGAATGGTTTTTTCTATGGCATCAGAAACATCTAAGCCATTGATAAAATCCGAGTTAATGACTTTTCCTTCCTTGGCGTCGTATGAATCATCCCACGTATTAGTATCTGAAGGCTCCTCTCCTTCTTTTACCACAACCTGAATAATGGGTAATTCGAAGTGACGTGCAAATTTAAAGTCACGGCTATCGTGCCCAGGAACGGCCATTATGGCTCCTGTTCCATATCCCATCAATACATAATCGCTGATATAAATCGGAATTTCCTGATTTGTCAAAGGATTAATGGCATATCCTCCGGTAAATTGTCCGCTTACAGTTTTAGCATCAGCCAACCGCTCACGTTCAGAACGTTTTTTGGTTTCTTCGATATATTTTTTTACATCTTGTCGGTGTTCAGGCGTTGTAACCTGCTGAACCAATTCACTCTCGGGAGCCAAAACCATAAATGTTACTCCCCAGCTGGTATCCGGACGAGTGGTAAATACCGTAATTACATCTTTGTGCCCTTTAATTTTAAAATCAATCTCAGCCCCTTCGGAGCGGCCAATCCAGTTTCTCTGGATTTCTTTTAACGAATCAGACCACTCCAGCTTTTCCAAATCATTTAACAATCGTTCGGCATAGGCAGAAATCCGCAACGACCATTGTTTCATCTTTTTCTGTTCAACGGGATGTCCTCCACGAACAGAAAAACCTTCTTTTATTTCATCGTTAGCCAAAACCGTTCCCAATGCAGGACACCAGTTTACCATAGTATCGGCAAGATAGGCTAAACGATAGTTGAGTAAAATAGCCTGATGCTCTTTTTCAGACATACTGGCCCACTCATCAGCAGTAAAAAAATCTTCCTGATCGGTGGCTGCATCAATCGTCGTATTTCCTTCGCGGGCAAAAATCTCAATTAACTTTTTAATCGGCTCAGCTTTCTGGGTTTTATTGTTAAACCAGTGTTCAAACATTTCGATAAATACCCACTGGGTCCATTTGTAATAATCCGGGTCGCAGGTACGAATTTCTCTGTCCCAGTCGTACGAAAACCCAATTTTCACTAATTGCTCTTTATATCGTTTAATATTTTTATCGGTAGTAATAGCCGGATGTTGTCCGGTTTGTATTGCATATTGTTCGGCGGGCAGACCAAATGCATCATATCCCATTGGATGCAATACGTTCAATCCGGTTAACCTTTTATAACGGGAGTATATATCTGATGCAATATATCCTAATGGGTGTCCAACATGTAATCCTGCACCTGAAGGATATGGAAACATATCAAGAACATAATATTTAGGTTTGTTTCGATCAACTTCACAATGAAAAGTTTTATTTTTATCCCAAAATCTTTGCCATTTTTCTTCTAACGCCCTGAAATTATAGTTCATATTGCTACTTTTAAAATGATTGATTTTACAACCTGCGAAATTAGAAAAACTTTATCAATTATTAGTAATGAGAGTTTAGGAAATAAAAAAATCATTTTAAACAGAATGTTCTTGATAAAAAATATTTCTATTCATAAATTATTTATAAATTTGCAATCCGATTGGCTCAGTAGTTCAATGGATAGAACATCAGGTTTCGGCCCTGAGGGTTGGGGGTTCGAGTCCTCCCTGGGTCACAAAAAATAAAAATAAAAGGTTGCTTAACAAACTGTTAGCAACCTTTCGTTTTTAAGAGTAAACCCATCTTCACCCATTTGCTCAAACTTCTTTTTCCATTTATAATAAGATGCCCTGTAAACACCATATTTATCTAATGTGATATTGACCCCATTTTCAGAAGCTTCCTTTTTAATCTTTAGCTTCTCTTCTTTTGTAAATTTTCTTTTTTTCATGTCTGTTTGCATAATTACTAATTTTTATTGATAATTATGTCAAACTTATTCGGGGGCTAATTCACGATGATTATAGTGGCTTACACAATAGTAATCAATTTTTTCATTATGGTATTTTATAGTATTAAATTATTATATCTAAATCAATTAACCATGATTTCTTTCACTGTAATTTGTTTATTAGTAACAAGATTTGTTGTGTAATTATCAGAAAACTTTAATGTATAAGGTGTAGAGTTTCACTACGTTGTTGATGTTTTATTAATGAAACTGATTCGTTACTGATTAGTACCAATGATAATTGCAGTTATTCTATTACATGCTTAAATAAAATAGTTAAATTCTCATTACAGCTTCATATTCCTTACAAACGAGACATGTTATTTTATTTATTTCTTTTGCCTTTCTAACAAAAGCAACCTGCAATTTAAAAATTCTGTCAAGAACAAGTGAATTTTATATCCATTGTTCATAAATAATTGTTGATCCTTAATAAAAAACTTTATTATAATTTGATTTTAATGTCCAATTATATTCTGTTTGTAAAAAAAATACTATGGGATCATCTTTTGGAAAAACATGGTGGGGGCAACAATGGCTCAATTCACTTAACAATATCGATTACAGCAACCGGCTGCCGCGTGGGGCATCATACGCTCGTAAAGGTGCTGTAAAAAAAATAACCATTAATAGTAACCGCATAACAGCAAAGGTAGCCGGTAGCCGGGCTACACCGTATAATGTCGATATTATCATTCCACCGTTCTTTGATCCCGAACTGGGTAATTTTCTGAAAGATATTCAACAGCGCCCGGTCATTATTTCCAAATTGCTAAATCGTGAGCTTGACCCATCAGTGCTTGAGCTGGCAGAAAAATCGGGGCTTAAAGTTTTTCCCCGTCAATGGAGCGACTTGAAAATGCAATGCTCTTGTCCCGATTGGGCTGTTCCATGCAAGCACCTAGCCTCGGTTATTTACAAGGTAAGCGCCGAAATTGACAATAACCCTTTCCTGGTTTTTGAGCTTCACAATGTTGATTTGCCCGACGAATTGGCTAAATCAGGCGTAGTGATAAACAGCATTTCTCTCAATGTACCACACATTAAAGACATGTTATTTGAAAAAGCAGTAAAGGATGCCCCATACAACCCCGAAGTAGCATATCGGAAGCTGGATATTTCAGGACTGGAACCCCTGCATGAATCATTAACGGCCTTGCTATCGCCCATGCCGGCTTTTTACACAGCCTCGGCAACCGATTTTCGCGATAAGTACCTGGCAACCCTCAAACGGGTGGTAAAAAATACCCAACGGGCTGCTTCAGGCAAAATGCCCTTGCCAGAATTTTTTAACAGCGCTTATGCTGATGAAATTAACATTGGACATCATTCTAACAACACGGTAACACTTGACGAAGCCTTGCAGGCCAGAATTATTACCGATAAAAAGGAGTTTACGGTAAGCGAGTTTCTGCAACAATTGTCACAAATACAGGGATCACGCACGTTAGATTTTCAGCCTTCTACTGCTGCCTTACACACTGCCCTTCACCTGGCCTTTCAACTTACTGCCCATGGCGCTATCATTCCACAAATAGTGCAACTGCCGAATAAAGAATATACCATACGTTGGCTTCCGGCCTTATTAAGTAAAAAGGTTGCCGAGTTTTGTAACGAGTTGGAAAATATTCTCCCGCCTGATGTATTTACCGGTGTTAACCGAAATAAGATAAAGCCTGTAAACAAAAACCGGGCGGTAAACCTTTTATCACTGTTAATTTCTGAAATAGTGCATCTTGCCAGTTTAAAAGTTAACAACGACCTTTTCCTGGAACTGTTTTTCAAAAATACATCCTATGGTTTTGCAAATCCCGGAGAAGAAGCTTTGGCAGGAGGCATTATGGCATGGCTACAAAAATTTTACCTGTCACAGGGCGATACCAAACCAGCACTGGTAGTGGAAGAATCCGCGAATGGTAATTTCCGGGTAAATATTGAAGTGCGGCTTCCTGAAGGGGCTTTTAAAAATACTGTTCCCCTGAAAAAAGTCCTCATCCGCAAAGAATTTGAGCACCGCCGCTACGAAATATTGCAAACACTGGCACTTATGAGTGGTTTCATTGAAGGGCTCGATGATTACATCAACTCTTATGGTGAAAAGGAAATTATGATGGACAGTGCCCGTTTTGCCACTTTTCTTATGAAAATTGTCCCTGCCATACAATTGCTTGATATTCCGGTTTTATTGCCCAAATCGTTACAAAAAATTCTTAAGCCAAAACCAAGTGTAAAATTGAAAAGCAAAGGCAAAGGGTCGGGCTTTTTACGGCTCGACAAGCTGCTTGATTTTGACTGGCAGGTGGCTGTGGGAGATACACTTATGGATGAAGCAGCATTTAAAAAATTGCTGCAGCAGTCAGAAGGCCTCATACGCTTTAAAACGAACTATATTTATGTTGAAAAAGATGAGTTGGAGAAACTCTACAAGCATTTTACCTCATCAAAACAACTTTCCTCTTTCCAGTTAATGAGGGCAGCGCTTTCGGGTGAGTACCAAGGGGCTCCTGTTGCTCTTGACCATGAAGTGGAAAAACTGATAAATGAACTTACATCAGTGAATGAAATGCCATTGCCTGAAGGGTTAAATGCACAGTTACGCCCATACCAGCATCGTGGCTTTTCCTGGATTTTCCGTAATGCACAGATTGGTTTTGGGTCGGTACTTGCCGATGATATGGGCCTTGGAAAAACCATCCAGGTAATTGCTACCATACTCAAATTTAAGGAAGAAGGACACCTTGATAAAGAAAGAGCGCTGGTGGTGGCGCCTACAGGCTTGCTCACCAACTGGCTGGCCGAGATACAAAAATTTGCCCCCACACTCCGTGCAGAAATATATCATGGCTCAAACCGCAGCCTCGATAAAACGGATAAGTATGATGTACTCATTACTTCTTACGGTATTTTGCGAAGTGATGCTGATATCCTGAAAAAGAGGAAATGGTATGTCATGATTATTGATGAAGCCCAAAATATTAAAAATACCCAAACCGCCCAAACTAAAGCCGTAAAATCAATTAAAGCTGAAAATTTTGTGGCTATGAGTGGTACTCCTGTAGAGAACAGGCTTAGTGAGTTATGGAGTATTATGGATTACAGTAACCGTGGGTTCCTGGGTAGCGCCAAAGAATTTGCAGGGACTTACGGCAACCCCATCGAGCAATTGAATGATTCGGATGTGGCCGATAAACTTAAAAAAGTAACAGCCCCTTTTCTAATGCGCCGACTAAAATCGGATAAGAACATCATTTCCGACCTTCCTGATAAAGTGGAAATTGACAGTTTTGCATCACTTACCAAAGAACAGGCAGGCCTTTACGAAAAAACACTTGAAAAAGCCATGATGGAAATAGAAGGTGTACAAACCACCGACCAGCAATCACTTTTTGTGCGGCAGGGATTGGTACTCCAAATGATACTTGCATTAAAACAGATATGTAACCACCCTACCCAATTCTTGAAAAATGGTGATAAAGACCCTTCTTTGAGCGGAAAAACCGGTTTACTGTTCGATAAGTTGGATAGTATAGTAGACAGCAACGAAAAAGTATTGATTTTTACCCAGTTTACCGAAATGGCCAGGCTGCTTGAGCAATTTATCGAAGACCGCTATGGCGACAAGCCTCTTTATTACCACGGAGGGTGCAGCCTGAACCAACGGAAACAAATGGTAGAACGTTTCCAAACGAACCATGCCGATAAAATTTTTCTTTTATCGCTCAAAGCTGCCGGAACAGGGTTAAACCTGACTGCTGCAAGCCACGTGATACACTATGATCTTTGGTGGAACCCGGCCGTGGAAGCACAGGCAACCGACCGCGCCTATCGAATAGGCCAGAAAAACAACGTGATGGTACACCGATTTATCACTAAAAATACGTTTGAAGAGCGTATCAATGAGATGATTCAAAAGAAAAAAGCCCTGGCCGAAATGACTGTTTCCACCGGCGAAAACTGGATCGGCAACCTGTCGAACAAAGAACTCAGGGATATTTTTAATTTAGAATAATCTGTGGCTTTCGCTATAAAATAAAATCATGATGAAAAAAAGTGTTAAAGAGTATAATTACTGAATACAAAAGAGTAGCGGTATAATAACACACTCTTTTTCAATACGTGATTTGCAATGTTTAATCATGACATCTTCCGAGTCGATAATAAATATTATGAGGATTACATAATTCTTTTATTCTTTAACCCAAAGTGAATCCACAAAATAATTGCGGTTATCCGTAAAATTCTTTTCTACTTTAAAACCATACTTTTTAGCCAATTGATGAATGATTTCCAGGAGTTCCCTGCAATCGTTGATTTTTAAATGCCTCCATGTACCATTCAAATTCATCCAAAAAACGTTGTGCCGAAGGTTCTGTAAATTTGTTTTGTGGTACAAGGTTTTTATCAAAAAGATTTCCGATAACAGGAAAAGGCAACATGGATGAAATAGCCGGCATTCCTAGTTCACCCAAGATAACTCTTAAATGAACAGCTGAACGTACCCCACCAAAATTTCCTGCCGAATAAGATGCAATAGCCGATGGCTTAAAAAAATATTCAGATTGAAAATGATCCAATAGATTCTTAAGAGCCGGCGGAATGCTGTGGTTGTATTCTCCGGTTACGATAAGAAATCCATCCGAATCTTTAAATTTCTGAGCCAGGTTCTCCATATTTTCGGGAGCTGTTCCCTGCTCAAATTCTTTATACATTTTATCAAGAAATGGAAGGTTGTATTCCATGGGATCAATAAAATGCACATTCAAATTTCTTTCCCGAAGTTTCTTTTCAAGATATCGGGCGGCTTTTATACCCTGGCGTTCAGTTCGTATCGAACCATATATAAGACTTATGGTTAATTCATTGTTTTTCATTTTTAAATCCTTTTAATTAAACTTTATTTTTAACCCAAAGTGAATCCACAAAATAATTGCGGTTATCTGTAAAATTATTCTCTATCTTAAAACCATGCTTTTGAGCAAGTTGATGAATGATTTCCAGATCGAATTTTTGGGATAACTCCATGTAAATTGGTTCATCTTTCTGTAAATGAATTCTCTGTTCCAGCGCTCCGATGTAAACCGATTGCTTTTTGTTTGATATCAGAAAGCTTTTGGCTTCTCCTGTTTGCTCATTGTATTTAGCAACATGCCGGAATGATTCTGTATCAAAATCAGCATCCAGTTCACGGTTAATACGCACCAAATGATTCAGGTTAAAAGCACGGGTATGGCCATATGGATCGTCATACGCATTGAGAATTATATCCTTTGGTTTTTTGAGGTCGAAGCCGATGAGTAGTTTATCATTTTGTTTGATCAAATCCGATAACTGGGTTAAAAACCAGTGGCGCTCATGCTCCCTGAAATTTCCAATATTTGAACCCAGAAATAAAAATACTTTGTTGTGATTGGAATCTTTATTCAGCTCATTCATCATTTTAAAGTAATCGCCTGTTTTGAATTCGGTTTTTAGTTCAGGAAGTTCAGCTTTTAATTTATTATTTAAATTTTTATTTGCCTGCTGGCTGATATCTACCGCAACATATTTAAAATTGACTTGATGCTCAACAAAGTGATTTAGTAAAATTTTTGTTTTTAATCCATCGCCGGAACCTAACTCAACCAATTCGAAATGAGCATTCCCGTTTCCAAACAAATCTTTCATTTCTGATTGATGCCGGGTAAATATCTCAAATTCACAATCGGTAAGGTAATATTCGGGCATTTGCATGATATCCTGGAAAATCCGGCTCCCATTGTCATCATAAAAATATTTTGGTAAAAGATATTTCTCATTGGCAGTCAATCCTTTCAAAGTATCCTGAGCAAAGTTGCTTAATTTGGTGATTTGTTCCATGAAAAAATTTTTAATAGAATTATTATTTTTTTATTTCTATTTCCTGATTTTCAGGAACTCCTGTTTCATAAGGATTATCCGGGCCGCTACTCCATTCGAACCAGCCACCATCATATACAGAAACTTTAGGCCAACCCATCAACCAGGCATTGAACCATGCTTCGCTGCCGCGCCAGCCCGTTCCACAATAAAACGCCAGGTGTTTATCGGGTGTAATTCCCTGGTTTTCCCATATTTCAGCGGTTTCATGAAATTCTCGTGTGGTGTGGTCGAAGTTCCGGTAGTTTTCCATATGATAAGCATCCGAGCCACAATCAGCAAATATGGCTCCCGGGATTCGTCCTTTTGCTTCGATATAATTGTAGCCGCTTACTTCACCTATATATTCCGGATAACTACGTACGCAAACCAGTTCGGCATTTATGGCTTTTAGCATTTCTTTGGCTTCAGGCGTATCAACAGCCAACTGGGGATGAGTAGGTATTTTTGCACCAAACTCTTGAACAGGATTTTTGGGTTCGTCGGTGTAAGTAATTTCATATCCTTCATCCTGCCACGATTGAAAACCACCATTTAAAACACGGACATCTTTAACACCTGCATACATCATGATAAATGCATTACGAATGGCTCCGATATCACCGGCAGCGCTTCCGGGAAATTCATCGGCATTATCGGGAAACATAAATTTACCGTATAATACAACGGTAGTATCAGCCGTAATTCCGTGCTTTTCCAACGCTTCTTTTAATTCTTCCGGAGAGCGCCTGTTCCATGTTTCAGGAGCTTCGAGTGCCAGGGTATCCATATCGATGGCACCGGGAATATGCCCGCTTAAATAGGCATCGCGATTACGGTAATGCGAATGAACAACAACGAATTTATTGTTATCATAATGTTGTGGTTTGCCTCCCGAAATAAGCTCATTGACCCACTTTGCCGAAACCAGGTTTTTAAATCGTTCCAGTTTTTGCATCGGAAGCTTTTCATTTGCAGACCATTTATCGATAAAATTATAATAAACAAAAACATTATTGTATCCGGATTTTAAAAACCGTTGTGCAACCTGGTCAATTATATTCTTTTCGTATCCGTAAATAATAACCTGATGTTCGGGTAATATCTGTTTTTTACGCACCATCTCAATCCAGTCGATGTAACTAGTCCACTTAAAAGGCAAACTTCGGGCATTTTGAATGTGTCCCCCACGTTTTTCGTTATTAAGTTGCCATCCATTATAGGCATCAACCGGGCGAATATCAATAATTTTGGATGACGAATCATTGATTTTGTTTAGCAATTCTCCGGTAGTAATCTGATGAAATTTAGAACTCATTGATTTGTAATTTGAAATTTAAAACTTGAAATTTGAAACCATGCCTTCGGCAGGTAAACCTGAAACTAATTATCTACTATTTCAACACCTTTCCAGAATGCAACTCTTCCTTTTATTTCTTTCGCTGCTTCTTTGGGCTCTGGGTAATGCCAGGCAGCATCCTTGTTAATTTTACCATCAACATCCAGCGAAAAGTAAGAAGCTTTGCCTTTCCATGGACAAACCGATTGCATGTCGCTGTTTTTTAGGTAATCCTTTTTTACTGATTCGATTGGAAAATAACTGTTCCCTTCAACATTTACTATATCATCACTTTCAGCAATGATCTTTCCATTCCATAATGCTTTCATGTTTTTATCTTTTAAGTTACATAATTTATATTACAATGGCAGATTATTAATGATTTCTTTAACCGTTGAGCGATTTTTATAATTAGGATCGAACTGCCGCCAAACAATTTTTCCTTTGGTATCAATAATATACGTTGCCGGAATAGGCAATCGCTGACTATCGTCGGAATGTGTTTCTTTAAGATTTGCATTTAACATCGTATTATACAGAGTAATCTGCTTTTTATCCGGTAAAAAGGTTACATCATATGCATCTGAGATTTTATAATCTTCGTCGTACAACAACCTGAATTTCGCTCCTGTTTTTTCTTCCATCTTTTCGAGATATTCTGGTTTTTCAGGCGATATGGCCACTACAGTTGCTCCTTTTCTTGTAATCAACCTCAGGCTATCCTGTATCTGACCCAGGTGTTTGTTACAAACCGGGCACCAGTGCCCACGGTAAAAGATAACCACTACAGGACCTTTTTTCAATTCATCGGCAAGGACAAAAGTTGAGCTTTCAGCATCAATGGCACTAAATATTGGTGCTTTTGTTCCAACCGCGAGTCCTTTGGCTTCGCCTGCATCTTTATACGTTTGAGAAAATCCTTGGGTCATAATCATGTTGATTGAAATAATAAATAGTATTCGTTTCATAATATTTTTAATTTATTAGTCGTGATATTATACAAACCTGACAAAAAATTGTTTTTTATTACTATGAAAATAAAAAAGTGAAGCTTTGGGCTCCACTCTTTAAACTAATATTAGCTAATGAATTAGATCTCTTTTTTTACATCCAATAAAGTCTGTGTCAGTTTTTCATCAGACTTGGCAACACTTATCTGATTAATCAATTCAGTTGTGCGGGCATTAAAGAAATATACCACTCCAGTTGAGTTAAACTCTGATACCGTTTCATATACACCCACTTTTTTTAATTCTTTGATGCTTTGCGCTCTTGTTTCATTACTGGTTAAATCATTTACTACAAATTGCACCGATCCGTCTTTATTATTTTCCATAAGAGCAGCCATAGCTCGTTCGCCGTTCTTTTCGCACACCGGACACCAATCAGCTTTATTAACTACGGCTATTACTTTTGTGCCCGATTGTGCCATTACTGATACAGAAAATAGTGCTACCAGTATAAAACTTGTTAAAATTGTTCTCATCGTCTTCATAATTTTTTGATTTTAGTGTTAATAATTAAGGATTAAGGATTAAAAACTAATAATTTGATAACCTTCCACTACAAGCGTTCGTAGGCTTGGATGATCTTTAAAATCACTTAATAAGGGAATTCCTGCTTTTTCTACTTCATTTTTTACTCCAAATGCATTGGCACAAAATGAACAAGCCCCTGTTATATTATTTTTTATGCTTAAATAAAGCTTGTTTAGCTTATGATCTTCTTTTTCCATTTCACCAATCCATTTGGTTCCGGCACCTTCGAAAATAATTTTAAGGTCATCGTTATTTTCAAAGGCTTCCAAAGCCAGCATAAAAGCATTGGATACTTTTCCTAAAGCCTCTATGGTATCTGTGTCCGAAAACACTATTATTGCAATTTTTGTCATGATATTTTTTTTAGTTAAACTTGTTTAGTGATTTAGTCGGAAAAATCTTTAATCCTGACAAAAATGAAGTGAATGATTCCTTAATGGTACTTGGAAAAAACTATCGACCTATTTATTTTGATAAAACAGCCAACTTAAGGCCGCTTCCCTGGTCGAAAACACAGCATGATAATAATTGGGCAATTTTGCTTCCATCTCCACAATATATGAATAAGCGGTTTCTCTGGGTTGTGATTGAATAAAAGCTGCTTTTATAGAATGATAAGCCTTAACATGCTCTGCAAGTACGTTAATTAAATCTTTCAATTCAGAGTGATTTAATGTATACCGGGCATTTGTGGCATCGGTTAGTATCTTTAAGTCTCGCGGCAGGCTCGGGTCTGTGTAAACTAAATCACCAAATTCTATAATCTCATCAAGTCCAATATCTCCTTCATAAGATACTTCCAAAATCTGTAACTCTTCATTGAACTGGTAGGTAATCATACATTGAAAATATTTTAAATAAGCATTTTTATTAGTCGAATAAAAATGAATTCCTTACATCTATAACGTTTAGATTACAATAACTGAAATACGTTTAATCTATTCTGGTATAAACTCTGTCCCATTCCAAGTGCTATCTGGTTCTACTGATTCTGGAGAGTCTTTTACCAAATGCAAATCCTTCTTTGTTATTTCATTTTCAAATTTGTGGGTTTCGATCATCTGAATAACCAAATGAATTACAAGCAGCAATATCACCATGCCAATAAAAATTAAAGGCAAAGTATTTCGATTTTTTTGTTTTTTATTTCTTCCATAATCCGGTGATTGATTTGCGCGTGAGTTTTACATAATCAAAAACACTATCGATTGGGCACATGAAATGACACCAGGGACGTTTAATAAATATCGATAATATAATTACAATAAACAACACGCCAAAAAGTATCAAATTCGCCGTTAACTGGAAAAAGGCACTAAAAACTTCATAGTTTGCAATTACAGGATTGTTTAGTGCCAGAGCAAGTAAAACAGCTGCCAGAGCAATAAAACGCTGAACAAATTTTATTTTTTTATAATAAGCAGGACGAAAAGCCTTTGCTTTCCCTGTTTTGGAAAGAATCTCCTGTGCAGCCACAAAAGGACAAACCGAATGGCAATAGATATTTTTACGGTTGATAAGAACAACGGCAATACTTCCTATAAACAGAATATAAAAATAAAATTCCTTATGCCAGTCAGGAAAGTTTCCCAACAATAATCTGGATAAACGAAAATAGCTTATGGGCTGATTATAAACAAACCCTAAAAAAATAAAAGAAATGAAAATGGTAAGCCACTGTAATGTTTTCTTTAATTTTTGATTTTTGACATTACAATTCCTGCAACAAATAAATACAAAACGATAATCTCCAGCATTCCGAATAACGGATATTTTGTTTCGGAAATGGAAATATTTTCGACTTGTGCATACCCGTTTTTTGTCGCTTCGATTATGGCATTACTTGTGATTGTTGCTCCGGACACTGCATTAACAGGTTTGTTTGTAAGAAAACGGGCAACTTTCTTCCCCCTAAACTGCTCAAAAAAATGTTTTCCAATTATTTTATTAAAGTAGCTTGGTGTTTCCTGATGACTTGCAATAAAAATTTTTCGAATCAGGCTGTCTTTATCAACCTGCACCAAAACTTCTATTTCACCATTATATCCATAACCATTGCCTAAGTATAATAAATCTTCAGTTGGTTTTTTAACAATCCATTTGTTCTGACTCACCTGTCTTATTTGGTATTTTGATTCACCAAAGTGCTGTTGGATCATTTCTTTTTTAGATTGTTCCGACCGGTATTTTCCAATAAAAACAGCCAAAACAAGAAGGGATGAAACATCCAGCCAAAGCAATTGATTTTTGAATCTTTCAACAAAACGCATTATTTACTTCGAATTAACTGAATAAGTCCAACTCCCGAAACAATCATGATTGTTCCAAAAACTCCGAGAAAGTATAAACCGGCTCTTAATTCATTATCGCCAATCAAGGTAAATCCACCGGCAATAGTTACACTTAAAAGGATAAACCAAACTGCTGAAATTGACCATTTCCACCAGTTCATCTTCAGTTTTAAATCTTTTGCACAATACACTGCACTAATTGCAAATATTGTATACAGAAAACCCATGATAATCCAAAACAAGGGTTCCATAAAAGTTGAATTTGTAAACATATCTTCAGTTTTTTTACTCAAAAAATATTAAATATCAACCCATTCTTCGGTTCTTAACCATTCAGGCGCTTCGTTAAAGGTTTCGTTATTTCCATCAGGTGGTGGTAAATATTCCTGCCAGCCATGATACTTGAAGAATTTCTTTTGCATTCCAAGCAGAGCAGATGAAAAAAACTCCGGTAGGGTCTCGTGGGTCTGCTTCTCGCGCTATATTATGTATCCAATTATTTTTACGTGAATAAGGGCATACCCGGCATCCTCTGGCATGGCTTGTAGCAACCGAATTCCAAATAGTAAAACATTTATCCTGGTCTATTTTCCAACGCTTGTAACCACGTACAATGGTTTTGGGATAATTATCAAAACTAATCGCACCACTGGGACATTCTTCGGCACAAATTTTACATTTATTGCAAAACTCTTTAATACCAATATCTATTGGCTTATCAGGCTCCAGTGGCATATTCGTCGTAACTGCTGCTAAGCAGGTATTGGCTCCCATTTCCGGTGTAATTAGAACACCATGACTGCCCTGTTCACCCAGGCCGGCATCAATAGCTACAGGAGGCATGGAAATTTCGTAAGATGTTGGTGGTACATGGGAGCGTGCTGCATAACCTATTTCTTTAATAAACACTTCTAATTTGCCTGCAATAAATCGCAGCCTTGAATAAACATCGTAAGATGTGCCGTAAGTTGGATTAGCATATAACGAATCCCATTCGTGTGGTACAGCAATTACAATTACATTCTTCCAATGTTTTGGTACTTCAAAATCAGTTTTTCCTACTCCCCTCATAAATCCCTTGTAAACCCATTCTTCTTTAAGTTTTGCTATGCCTACTAATGATGCTCCAAAGCTATGGCTAATTTTTTTAATTAATTCCGAAGCATGTTTAGGAGATTTGAAAATCAATTTATCTTCTCTCACACCTTTAAAATCCCATTCTTCGGGAGTTCCTTCGGGTTGGTGCGGAAATGCATCTCTACCATGCATCGGGCTGGCATGTGCAGCCGACCAGGCATCGGATAAAAGATATTTTTTTTTCATATTTATTCCAATTTTGTCTTTGTACCCTGCCTTTTTGCATCGACTTTTTAAACTCATCCAATGCTCCCGGATTATCATGATAATAGTTTTTTAATGGTTCTGGCAAGGCCTCAACACCTTGTTCAAAACTCTATTTTGGAGCATTGTTGGATCGCGGATATAAGAGCCGGTAAAGTTCGCCATTTCGTTTAAAAAGATTTTCGACATAAGAAATTAGCCTTGTTGCACTCACTTTTTCATAGGTCGGTTTATCAACCAAAAATGGTTTCCAGTTAAAAAACTGGTCTTCGCCATAAGCAGTTCTTCCGTATCCCGTATAGCTGTCTTTATTTTTCCTTGCAGCCAATCCAGCGCCTGCCATTCCACTTAAGCTTAAAATACCTCCGGTTAATCCCAGGGTTTTAATAAAACTTCTCCGGTCGAAAGCATTATCTTTTTTTGCCATTTCCTGATTTTATTTGGTTTAAAAATAAATATTAGTTACAAGTGTAACTATTAAAATAATTTTTCAAAACAACCTATCAAAAATTGATCTTTTATAAATTCAAACAATTACTTTTGCAGTTTAGATTAATAAATATTATGAAATATAGTTTTGATACATCTTTAGGCAATATTTCCCGGATGATTTCCAAATCATTAGGAAAAAGTCTGGAAGCAAAATTAGCTTCCCGGGATATTTTTATTACTGCCGAACAGTGGAGTGTACTATCCATATTGTTTCAGAAAAAAAAACTAACTCAGATAGAAATCGGCACTTTACTGGGACTGGACAAAGTTCAAATCGTAAGAATAATTGATATACTTGAAAAAGAAAAGTTTGTTCAGCGGGTTATTAGTCTAACTGACAAACGATTTAAAAACGTTAACCTTACGCCAAAAGGGATTGAGATTTACCATAAAATTGTACCTTATGCCATCGAGGTTCATGCCGATGCATTTTCATCCATCAATAAAGATGATATCAAACAATGCCTGATTACTTTGGAAAAAATAAATGATAATCTAAACCACTAAATTTTAGGTTATGGTAATTTAAATCCCATGACTAAAACATCATCAATTGGATGATAGTCTTTTGACCAATTATTGAACTCATCCGTAAGAATTTGCTTTTGTTCGTCGAAATCTTTTTCGTGAATATCAATCAAAAGCTTTTTAAAATTCTTTGAGCCATATTTTAATAAATCAGGCCCACCTAATTGATCGCGATATCCATCAGAGAAAAGGTAAACCGTATCGTCTTTTGAGCATGGTATTTCGTGCAATGTAAAAGGTTTATCCTGTTTAATATATTTACCAATAGGCATGCGGTCGGCTTTAATTTCTGTTAACCCTGATTTATTAATCAAAATAAAAGGGTTATTTGCTCCGGCATACTGAATGGTTTTATTCTCAGGTTGAATAATACATAAAGCCATATCCATTCCATCGGCACGGCTATCAGAAGAGTTAGAAAGGGTTCTGATCACATAATCTCTTAATTGATTTAAAATCTCATTAGCTTTTAAGTTCCCTGGTTTAACAATTTCATTTAAGAATGCAACGCCCAGCATACTCATAAAGGCACCCGGAACACCATGACCTGTACAATCGGCAATGGCAATTACAATTGAATCTTCTACCTTCTTAATCCAGTAAAAATCTCCACTTACCACATCGCGCGGTAAATATAACATCATATGCTCCGGAACCACCTGCCCGATATAATCTAAATGTGGTAAAACCGCTTCCTGTATGCTGGATGCATACTGAATACTACTTTGAATTTTTTCGGCCTGCACTTTTATTTTTTGCTCCTGTTCTACCCGTTTGGTTATATCTGATGAATATACCTGGCACACATCTGAATTACTTATTCCACGGAGCATAAACCGGTAAACATGATCGTTTATTTTTTCTTCCCTGTTCATTATTCCATTCTCTCTGATAAATTCTTTCATATAGATTTCTTCAAATGGCTGAATAACCTGTCTTATGTCGTTTCCTTTTCTCAATTCAGGAAATGTTTCTGTAGCAGCAGGATTGGCATCTATAACCGTAAATTCAGAATCAAATCTAAATACAGGCTCGGGATTTAATCTTGCAAATAAAGCCATGGATTCAATTACTTTTTCGGCTTTTGCCTGTTCAGTTATGTTCGATCCATACACATGTATAAGATTTAATTCTTTTATCCCCTTTACAACAAGGTTAAAATAATCTTGATCAACATTTATTCTTATAGATTTTTGCCGGTTATTTTCAATCAATGAGTCAATATTTATTTCTTTTAACTCAGGAATTAAATCTGCAGCGCTTTGACCGATTACATTTTCGGCCTTTAGTATTGCAGTTGCTGCCGGATTAGCTTCTATAACACTCAAATCGGCATCAAACCGCATAACAAAATCAGGATTATGCCTTGCAAAAAGAGCAAAACTTTTTAGTTCTTCCTTTAGTTTCAGTTCTTCGGTAACATCATCCTTAATAGCCATGTAATGCCAGATCGATCCATCGTCTTGTATTATTGAAGTTATTGTAGCTCGTTCCCAATATAAATCTCCGTTTTTCTTTTTGTTTCTGAATAAACCTTTCCAGATTTCGCCCGATTCAATAGTTTCCCACAATTCCTTATAAACTTCAGGTCCCTGATGACCGGAATTTAAGATTCGCGGATTTTTCCCTTTTACATCTTTTAGCGTATAACCTGAGTGTTCTTCAAAAGCACGATTTACATATTCTATTTCGCTCTTCGTATTGGTGATCATTACCGAATCGCTGGTTTTTTCCATGGCATTCTGGAAAAGAAGATGTTGGTTGCGTTCTGCAATTAACTGTGTATTTTTCGAAGCATAAATATGGAACACTTCTAACTCGGCAATTGCCCTAAGGTCAAGCTGATAATAATCTTCATTTATACTTATTTGAAATGTTTTTACCCGATTCGATCTGATAAATTCTTCAAAATCCAATCCTTTTAAATCATTAATATAATGAATAATGTGGTTTTCTTTTTCGTCGATATTAAAAAGCATTCTGGCTGTTGGATTTGCACGTAAAATGTGTCCTTTATTATCTACACGAATAACAGGTGCCGGATTAAACTCTGCAAATAATGCATTCGACTTTGTTTTATCCTCTTCGAGAAAAGTGTCGGGAGGCAGCAGTTTCTTTAAATTCCATTTTGTTTTAACTTCACAGCCCGGACAATAGGGAACCACATCTCCCTTTTGAACCTTAACAGAAGCTTCACCACAACCTTTGCAGCTAATATGGGCATCAAATCCTGCCACTTCGCCACTAACAAAATTAAATTTGGATAATACAGAAGAATAAGTTGATACAATATAAGGTACAATAAAAGTTAATAAAAATTGCATCAGGTGAAAATCTTTAAATCCTGAAAAAACACTTTCTCCCTGGTTGATTAAATTTAGAATAACACCAACAATTAATGCTACACGCAATGCTCTTTTTAATATCAGGGGGTTAAATGCTTCTTTAATATATCTTTTAAAAAGCATAATTATAAACTTTTAAATTTCTACACCAATTACTAATACATCATCTACTTGTTCGTATCCGTTTTTCCAATCATCGAAGGTTTCTTCAATTATATTATGTTGTTTATTTATGGGCAAATTGCCCGTTTCCAGAATCAGGTTTTTAAAAGCTTTCATTCCAAATTTCTTATCTTTTTCGCCCCCAAACTGATCCTTATAACCATCGGTAAACAGATATAATCGATCTCCAATTTGAAGATCAACAGTTCTTGCAGAAAAGGGTGCATTTTCATTGATATGCTTCCCAACAGGCATTTCGTCTGCAGGTATCTTTTCAATCTCATTATTACGCAACAGAATTAAAGGATTAAAAGCGCCTGCGAACGAAAGTTTATTGTTTCTTGAATTAATTACTGCCAGAGCAATATCCATACCATCCTGAACAGTTCGTTCTGTTCTTCCTGTTTCGAGCGATTCAATAATTCTTTTACGCAACTGATTTAATATCAGATCAGGTTCAATGATTTTCTCACGTAAAATAATTTCATTGAGCATAGAAATACCCAACATGCTCATAAATGCGCCCGGCACCCCATGCCCGGTAGAGTCTGCAGCAACAACTATTTTAAAATCATCAACCTGATTTATCCAGTAAAAATCTCCACTAACAACATTTCTGGGGCGGTAAAATATAAAATGTGATGGTAACATTTTCTTTATCGATTCTCTATGCGACAACATAGCCTTTTGTATAGTCCATGCATAACTTATACTTTCCTGGATATCTTTTGCCTGAGTTTGTATTTTCTGCTCTGCAAGCTTGATTCTTGTAATATCGTTACCATAAATATTGATCGTTTTAATAGAATTCACTCCTTTTAAAACCAGTTTATAAAATTTACCTTTTAATATGATTAATACCTCTTTTACATCATCGTTTTCAATAATTTCATTAAGATTAAACTGCTTTAGTTCAGGTAATAGCTCAGTTATATCCTGCCCTGATAAAGTAATATCTTCAAATAGTGTTTCTGATGCAGGATTAGAACTACTAATTATCCCTTTAGCATCAATTCTGAATAATGGTTGTGGATTATGCCTGGCAAATAATGCGAGGCTCTTTAAAATTTCATTGTCTGACTTGGCAAAAGAAAATATTTGTTTTGGTGTCCATTTTGTCTTTTCCTTACAATGTGGACATTGGCTAATTTCCTGTCCTACATGCACATGAAAATCAGCTTTATTACAACTGTTGCATTTTAACAAAGCATCAATACTTGAAATATTGCCCGGTTTAAAATTTGATTTTGAAATTACAACAGAAAAAATTATGATCATAAATGGAATAAAAACAGATAACAAAACTGTACTCAAATTTATCTCATCTCCAGATAATGAAAATAGCCATTCAGGATGATAAACCAGGTTAATCGTTAAACCAATAATTAAAGAAATTGTAAGTGCTCTGTAAAAAGTTCTTTTTTCAGTAGCCAGTTGGAAATAATAATTGGTTAAATTTATTATGTTCATCATTCAATCTATTTTTCTTTTAATTTTTCAATAATCATTTTTTTCAGAGCTATAATATTAATCTCCTCGTCATTATGCTTGTACTGATTTTCGATTCCCTTTTCCAGTAAAGTGCTTTGTTTTTCATATAAAGTACAAGCGCTACACATCATTTTATGAAATTTAAGCTGCAAACGTTCTTTAAAAGAAAGCTTAAAATGAAACTTCTTTTCAATAAGTTCAGAAGCTTTCAGGCATGATAGAAATAGAAAATGCATCAATTTTTTCATCAAAAAAAATTTAATTTTGAAACCAATTTGTTTCTACACAATCTCTTAACTGTACTTTTGCCCTGTGAACGATTTGCCAATAATTAGACGGTGTAATATCTAATTCCTGACAAATCTCTTCACCTTTTTTATTCATGAGGTATTTTAATTTAACACACATATTCCATTGTGCGGGGAGTGCATCAAGACATTCTTTTAGTACTTCCTGAAATTCATCATCATCCAAAAGATTGGATTCTTCTTCGTACCAACCATTTGGCCTTTTTCCTTTTTGCCATCCTTCGTCGTGGTCAAAAAATTTTGATAACGTCTCGGGTTCTGTTTGAATTGGTTGATTGCCTTTTTTTCGATAATAATCAATTATTTTATGATTTAATATCGAAAAGAGCCATGTTTTTGGTGAACTTTCACCCTTAAATGTAGTTATCTTCTCAGCAGCTGCAAGAAATGTTTCTTGTACCAGGTCTTTAGCCAGATCATTATCACTTATTTTATAACTGGCCCTGTAATAAAGATCTTCAGTATAACGAGCTACCCAATCGTTTAAATCTTTTTTTGCTGAATATTTTTTCATAAGAAAGCTTATGTAATTATAACCACTAATTAAATTAAATGTTTTCATGATAAATGAAAAACAGTTTCAAATGTAACTAATATAAGTATAAATTCCTGAATTAAAAATATTAAACAAGCAATTAAATGAAGAGCAAGAATAACTGGGTAACTGTGTGAGATAAAAATTTTAATGGAGTGAGATAGAAAAAAAATACTTACTGAACTAAAAAGAGTTTAATTAAAGAAGAGCCTTTTTTATTATCTTCGAAGTGAATAAGAATATCGTAAAACCCTGTTTTGGTGCATTTAAACATAAACTTTTCGTAATATTTATCTCCAACTTTATTGGTTGCAACTACTTTCTCATTTTCCAGTATCTGGACAACGGCAATTCCGGGAAAATCTCCAATATGATTTAAAACCGTAAACTTGTATAATGAGTTTTTATTTAGGGTAATGGTTAAGAAGTATTCATTTTCGTACTGATTGCTACTAATTTTCTTTAACTCAAATTGAAATTCTTTAATAAAAATTTCCTTTTGAGCAAAACTATAAGAAGTAAGAAATAAAAGAGATAAAGAAAATATTATAATCTGGATTATTCTTTTCATAATTCATTAATTCAGAACTTACATCAAGAAGTTATCTGTTTAAAAAATTCTTTTATAAATATAAAATAACAAACAACACTAAACAAATAAAACTTTTTAACATCAAAGAATTTACAAATATAAGTTTTATTATACAATATCGAATTAATTTGTTTGAGAATTAGAATCGCACATACTAAAAAAGGAGATGAAAAAAATCCATCTCCTTTTATATAAGATAAAAATGAATATTATTCTATGGTTTCAACCTTTCGTGTAGAGTAGTTGATTTTCAGGGCATTCGCCTTTCTTAATTCCTGTTTTACATCGGTAACAATTCCCATTCGTGTACTTTCATCTACTTTAAGAGATGTTGTCATTAAAGGACGTTCGTTTTCGTCTCTTTTTTCTCTTTCAGATGTTATATAGTCACGAATATCATTTACTCTTGCGAATGCGTCATTTAACTGAATACGCGGTTCTGTACCGTAAATTCCCTGAAAAGCTCTTTTAGGTTGTCCAATATAAATGTAGCTTACCAAAGATTTTCGTTCTAACTTTTTCACTTCAGTGG
The DNA here is from genome assembly GCA_034189025.1 of Bacteroidota bacterium. Classification (GTDB taxonomy): domain Bacteria; phylum Bacteroidota; class Bacteroidia; order Bacteroidales; family UBA12077; genus UBA12077. Next base: position 7,379 of record JAXHVS010000046.1, on the reverse strand, counting down.
CCCCAGGTAAATGTTGAGATACTTTCGTAGTGGTTTCTCTCATTACAGTTGAAACCATAAAAAAGAATAACAACATAAAAATAATATCAGGCAATGAAGCTGTAGAAATCTCTGGTGTTGCACCTTTTCCTTTTCTTTGAAATTTTGCCATTACTAATTCCCTCCAATATTTTTAGGTTCAGCTTCTGAGATAATCTGTGGATAAATGTCTTTAATAGCATCTTGCTGTTCTGATGTTATATCATCATAGCTTCGACCAAATTTTGACATTGCCAGTTCATCTCTAAGTTCATTGTAAGCTGCTGCCAATTCATTTTGAACTTTAATATACATTCCATAGGAAGTTCCTCTGTCATTTTGCAGGGATATAATTCCTTTAGGAACCATATATTCTCCAAAATAAGGTACTTCTTTCGGTTCTTTTTCAGGCAGATTACTTAAATTGTTGGGATTTGCGATGAATTCTTTTGCTTCATCGCGTAATCTATGGATATTTAGGGGTTTACCTTCAACCAAAAGCTGATCTTGAGCGTTTATCAACACAACAAAAACATTCCGTTCTTTAATTTGCTTATTATCTTGTTGTGCATTCGGATCAGGCATTGGAGGCAACTTTCTTGATATACCCGTATCAATATCCATTGTAGTGGCAACAAGAAAAAATATTAACAGCAAGAATGCAATATCAGCCATTGATGCTGCATTAAATGTTCCTCCTTCTCTTCTTGGCATAAATTATTATTTTTTACGATTTATAGTAATCTTATAGGGTTACCATAAAATCAATATTATTTAAACATTTTAGATACTTCAGAATATATCATTGACAAAATAGCTAAACCTGCCAATAAGTATGCTGAATTTAAAAGTGTCCCTGCATATTTTAATGTGCCTGGCACATCATATTGCATCAATTCGGGGTTAGTTATTCCTAGTTTTTCTCCTGATGATAAAGCGAATGCAATAAATACAACTATTGCAACAACTAGTAATCCTAATAAACCTTTAACTGCTGCTTTGGGGTTTTTAAACATTTGGAAAATCGGGAAAATAACAGCAAAAGCAACTGCAATTCCAGCTAGTATATATGCCCATACAATAAATGTATTGGTATATACAGGCTGGCCACTAATATCTTCTCCTCCGGCATAAAATAATATACCCAAAACGGCAGAAACAGCTAGAAGGATAATTAAAACAATCCTTAATACTTTACTCATAATTACTTATTTTTTTGCATTGTATTTAACTAAAATATCTACTAAAGAAATAGAAGCATCTTCCATGCTGTTTACAATACTATCCACTTTAGAAACAATATAGTTATAAAATACTTGTAAGATAACAGCAACGATCAAACCAGAAACGGTTGTAATTAACGCTACTTTAATACCACCAGCAACAAGCGATGGAGATATATCACCAGCAGCTTCAATTGAGTCGAAGGCTGCAATCATACCAATTACTGTACCCATAAAACCTAACATAGGAGCAATAGCAATAAATAATGAGATCCAGGTAATTCCTCTTTCTAATAATCCCATTTGGACGCTACCATATGAAACTACTGATTTTTCAACTACTTCAATACCCTCGTCTATTCGGTCTAAGCCTTGATAAAAAATACTGGCAACAGGCCCTTTTGTGTTACGACAAACATCTTTAGCTGCCTCAACACCACCTTCTTCAAGTGCTTCTTCAACTTTTTCAAGAAGTTTTGTAGTATTGGTTGATGCAAGATTCAGGTAAATAATTCTCTCAATAGAGATTGCTAAACCTAAAATCAAACAAAGCAATACAACACCCATAAATTCTGGGCCACCCTCGATAAATTTTTGCTTAATTTGTTTATGTAATGAAGCTGGTTCTTCTATTTCAGCTTCATCAGCACTTTCTTCTGTTACAGCTACTGTATCTTCAATGGCCTCCATCTGGGAAGTATCCATTTGTTCAACAGCTGTTTCGTCAGTTGGTTCTTCTTGAGCAACTGTGTAAAATGATGCTCCTAACATAAGCATCCCAAAAACTGCTATAAATGCAAATAATTTTTTCATGGTTTGTTTTCTGTTTTAATTATTAACGATTTTTATGTGTGTAAAATTATTAAAAAATTTACTAATTAAAAATTCTGGCGGAGAAAGAGGGATTCGAACCCTCGATACTATTTCACATAGTATACACACTTTCCAGGCGTGCGCCTTCGACCACTCGGCCATTTCTCCTCTTTTTATCTTCTAATTTTAAGGGCACAAAATACAAAAAATAAAGCAAAAAAAAATATTTTATCTCGATATTTCTCCACTAATCGAATGATTTAACATTTGCTTTAAATCATCATTACTTAATTTTTGCCCAAATAAGAACATTAATTTAGCCACAGCAGCCTCTGTTGTAATATCATAACCGCTGACAATTCCTAACTTTTGTAATTCGTTGCCTGTTTCATACTTACTCATATCTACAGAACCGGCATGACATTGGGTGACATTTAGAATGATCTTCTCGCTTTTTACAGCCTGTTCAATTTCATCTAAGAACCATTTATCAGTAGGTGCATTTCCGGCTCCATAAGTTTCCATAACAATAGCTTTAACTCCTTTGATATTTAAAATAGTATGTAATACTGAACGACTAATTCCGGGAAAAATTTTTAAAACAACAATATTAGTGTCTAAACTTGTATGTATTTTCAAATCTTTTTTCACAACAGGGTAATGAATGGCTGCATAATTATATTTAATATTAATTCCTGCATCAGCAAGATGTGGATAATTGGGTGATTCAAAAGCATTAAAATGCTCTGCATTATATTTTGTGGTTCGGTTTCCTCTCAATAATTTGTTTTCAAAATAAACAGAAACTTCGGGGACTAATGGCTGTCCGTTTTGTTCGGCAGCTGCAATTTCTACTGCAGATATTAAATTCTCTTTCCCATCGGTTCGTAAAGTCCCTATGGGTAATTGAGATCCCGTAAAAATAACCGGTTTGGTTAAGTTTTCGAGCATAAAGCTTAATGCCGATGCAGAATAAGCCATAGTATCCGTACCATGCAATATCACAAAACCATGATACTTATGATAATTGTCTTTAATAATCTCCGCTAATTTTACCCAAACCTCCGGATTAATATTAGAAGAATCTATAACAGGAGTAAATGAAATCGTATCAATAGTATAGCCAAATCGCTTTAATTCAGGAACCTCTATTAATATCTGGTTAAAATCAAAAGGAGAGAGTACTCCTGTCTCGGGATTATTTACCATTCCAATAGTACCCCCTGTATATATTATTAATATTGATTTGCTTTTTTCATCCATAGCTTACAACCTAAAAATCTTTTTGGCATTATTTGTAGTAAAATTTGCTACTTTTTCAAGAGAAATCTCTTTTATCAAAGCAATTTTTTCTGCAATATGCAGAATATATTCACTTTGATTTCTTTTTCCTCTTTTTGGTACAGGGGCCAAATATGGCGAATCTGTTTCTAATACGATATGATTTATATCAATATTACGTACAACTTTATCTAACCCTGCATTTTTAAAAGTAACAATTCCTCCGATTCCAACTTTAAACCCCCAATTAATAATTTGAGTTGCCTGTTTAAAATCACCTGTAAAAGCATGAAACACCCCTGTTAAACGATCATCTATTTCTTTATCTATTATTTTAAAAATCTCATCAAATGATTCTCGGGCATGTATCACAACAGGTAATTTATATTTTTTAGCTAGATTCAATTGCCGGCAAAAAACTTCCTCTTGTTGTTTTTGAAATGTTTTGTCCCAATATAAATCTATTCCAATTTCACCAATGGCAATAAATTTTTCTTTTTCAAGCCAGGATTCTACAATATCCAATTCTTTTTCATAATCTGTCCTAACAGATGTTGGATGTAATCCTATCATTGGAAAACAATAATTGGGATATTTTTTCACAAGGTTAATTAAAGGGTTAATCGAAGAGCTATCAATGTTAGGCAATAGTAGTTTTTCAACCTTATTATTTATAGCATTTTTTATTACCTGATCTCTATCCTGATCAAATTCAGGTAAATACAAATGGGTATGAGTATCGATGAATTGCATAAAAAAATTTAACGATGCAAACATAATTAAATTAGCACAAACAACAAACCGTAAACATCCTTAATATTTTTTACCCAAATTGAGCGATTATTCCCTTTGGCCATGAGCTAAAGGTTCTCGCTCACGACGAAGAATCAGTAAAGTTTTCACTTCACTCATTCAGTGAAAACATACAATTTCTACGCAGGGGTTAAACCTAAGTAAAGCGCTACTTCGTTTTACTCATATCGCTCAACTCAGGTTTTATTTACATAAGATGATTAGCTCTTTTTTTACCCTAAAAAAAGGAGGCGCAAAGGCCTCCTAAAAACAATATTTTATTTAACTATTTATTAAACAGCACCTTGAGCTAGCATCGCATCGGCCACTTTCACAAAACCTCCAATGTTAGCCCCATTTACATAATTAATAAACCCATCGGATTCTTTTCCATATTTTTCACAAGTTGAATGGATGTCTTTCATAATCTGATGTAGTCGTTGATCTACCTCTTCACGAGTCCAACTTAAACGCAAACTATTTTGTGACATTTCTAAGCCAGACACCGCAACACCTCCAGCATTAGCTGCTTTTCCCGGGCCATATAGAATTTTATTTTCGATATACACTTCAATCGCCCCTGGTACAGAAGGCATATTGGCACCTTCGGAAACAACAAAACATCCATTCGAAACAAGTGTTTTGGCTTCTTCTTCGCTAATCTCGTTTTGTGTAGCACAAGGTAAGGCAACATCACATTTAACACCCCAAGGGCGTTTCCCTTCATAATATTCACAACCAAACTTTTCGGCATATTCTTTTATACGTCCACGTTTAATATTTTTTAGATATTTAACATATTCTAACTTCTCAGTATCAATTCCATTGGGATCATGAATAAATCCTGAAGAATCAGATAATGTAACGACTTTAGCACCCATTTCGGTTGCTTTTTCTGTAGCAAATTGAGCCACATTTCCTGATCCTGATATAACCAATGTTTTCCCTTTTATGGTATCATTACGGGTTTTAAGCATCTCTTCGGCAAAATAAACAGCACCGTATCCTGTGGCTTCCGGCCTTATTAAACTTCCTCCATATTGTCTTCCTTTTCCGGTTAACACGCCAACAAATTCATTTCTTAACCGCTTATACTGTCCAAACATATAGCCAATCTCACGGCCTCCAACTCCTATATCTCCAGCTGGTATATCGGTATTATGCCCAATATGACGAGAAAGCTCTGTCATAAAGCTTTGACAAAAGCGCATCACTTCATTATCTGATTTCCCTTTTGGATCAAAATCAGAACCTCCTTTACCACCACCCATAGGCAATGTAGTTAAACTATTTTTAAATACCTGCTCGAAAGCAAGAAATTTAAGAATACTTAAATTAACCGTTGGGTGAAATCGAAGTCCTCCTTTATAAGGGCCAATTGCACTGTTCATTTCAATTCTATACCCTTTGTTAATTTGAATTTCTCCTTTATCATCTAACCAGGGAACCCGGAATAATATTACCCTTTCGGGTTCGGCTATTCGTTCCAGAACCTTTGCATGTTTGTACTTTGGGTTTTCCTCTATAAAAGGAATTAAAGATTCTGCTACTTCCTGTACTGATTGATGAAATTCGTTTTCGTTAGGATTTTTGGCAATAATCTGAGCCATAAATTGTTCTAAGCGTGGATCCATAGTATTTAATTTTTTTAGTCTGCCTGCTGGCAGATAGGTTTGTAATTAATGGTTTAATATAAACAAACTTATGTAAAAAAATTAAAAGGAGAAACTCTCTTTAATAAATATAGCTTTAAAAACTTATTGTATAAAACTTATTATATTGCTGTGTTTTACACAAATTAAGGGTTTTCTTGTTTAAAAAAACAGAATTATGTTTTACAACACAGCATGATATTTATCATTATTAAAAAGCAGAGATTAACTTATAGGTTTTTCCTGGGAGTGTTTTTAAAATCCCTTTAAATTCAAGTTCTAACAATATGGGTGAGACTTTACTCGTTGGCATTTGTGCTTTTAAACAAATTGTATCAATAGGAAGTTCTTTTGTGTTAGATTTTAAAATTTCAACAATAATTTTTTCTTCATCATTAAGTTCTACAAACAGATGCCTTTGAATATCTTTTTGATTCATTTTATTTTCCGGCTCCCATCCTAAAATGTATTCAATATCCTCAACTTTTTCTAAGAGAGCTGCCTTATTCGTTTTTATAAGCTGATTACAACCTTTTGAGTATGTATCTGTAACTCTACCTGGCACAGCAAAAACATCACGGTTATATGAATTAGCAATATCGGCGGTTATTAAAGCTCCGCCTTTTTTACCTGATTCTATAACAATAGTAGCATCTGATAATCCGGCAATAATCCGATTACGCTTTACAAAGTTATTTTTATCTCGTTTTGATTTACTTGGAAAATCAGTAATTAACAAACCATTGTCAATAATCTTTTTTGCTAATGATTTGTGCGACGCGGGATAAATAATATCCAACCCATGACCTAAAACAGCAACCGTAGCAAGATTATTATCTAATGCAGCATTATGAGCTGTAGCATCTATTCCATAAGCAAGGCCACTAACAATAATCGGGTTATGGCCCCGATCAGCTAATGCCGTTACTAAATTTTTACAAAAGGATATGCCTTCATCGGTAGCTTTTCGTGTACCTACAATACTTAATACTTTCCGATGATTTAAAGGAAGCTTCCCTTTGGCGTATAATAAAATTGGGGCATCAGCACAATGTTTTAACCGCTCAGGATATTCTTTATCGAGATAAAATATAACCCGGATATTATTTTTCTTAATAAATTCAATTTCCTTTTCAGCAAGAGGTAATACATTAGAATGAACAATATTATTGGCTAATGTTTGTCCGATATCCGGGATTTTAAGCAAACTTTTTTTTGATTCTTTAAAAACACCTTCAAAATCACCCACATAAGCAACAAGTTTTTTGGCCGTTATATGTCCAACCTTGGGGATTAAACTAAGTGCAATTTTATATTTTAGCTTGCTGGTATCCATTAATTAATTTTTTATACGAAAAGTAAATTTATAAAAAATAAAAAAGAGACACCTTAAAGATGCCTCTTTTATTAAGAAATTTACCTGTTTAAAAGATAATATATTTGTTTTATTAAATCACTCCCTGATCTAACATTGCATTAGCAACTTTTAAGAAACCTGCAATATTGGCTCCCTTAACATAGTTTACAAACCCATCTTTTTCGGTTCCGTGCTGAACACAAGCTTCGTGAATATTACACATTATCTGATGTAGTTTTTCGT
>JAXHVS010000045.1:15200-53049 GCA_034189025.1 Bacteroidota bacterium | reverse complement strand
ACCATCGCATTGGTCAGGTAAGTATAGAATCCTGTTATTCCTAATTTTACAGCTTCACCAAACTCTTTATGCACACCTAAATCAGCATTGTAAGCATATTCGGGTTTTAAATTTTCGTTAGGAACTACCACACTTCCAGGCTCTGAGTCAAAAACCTTGGCGATATCGTCAATATTAGGAGCATGAAAACCGGTGGATATATTAAAATTTATCTGCCACGACTTTTCAGGACGATAAACCAATCCCACAGAACCATTGACTGCACTATTGTTAACAGAAATATGATCGTATGGAAAATTAAAAAAAGTTGTGTCGTTTAAAGTGGAATAAATACTGGTATAGTTGAATCGAATCCCTGAAATGGCTGTCCAGTTTTTGCTAAAATTTTCTTTATACCCGGCATAAGCTGCTAAGGTGGTATAATCATTTACTCCATCGGGATACCGGGTTGACTCCGGTGATAGTTCACCGGTAAGAATATTTTTACTGTGCGCGGTTGAATTTACTGAATTATATACCGCTTCCAGCCCATAATATAATTCGTTTTCGCGGTTCAAATTTTTATCAAAGTCCAAATTTAACGAGTAGGCTTTCACCTTTTCGGTTCTTTGTCGTAAATCTTCCTGTCGAAACTTTCGGCTGTGCCGGCTTTCTTCATAATCCTGGTATGCCAGGGTAAGTTTTGCTTCATTAAAAAACGCATTTGATTTCCTGTAATTTAAATTTAAGGCATGCATCATCCAAATTTGGGGCCCATAATACCACTCACCATACTTAAGGGTTTCATCGCTATATTGAATTAAACGGTCGTATCGAGGAACATCCGATAGTTTTGAATAATGGAAAGCATAATTCATATCCAGGTTTTCTGAAGGCCTGAAGCGAATTTTTTGCATCAGGTTAATCTGGTTATATCCTGTAGGAATCTGTAAGTTCGGATTACTATTTTGAATTACAGAATCTATTCCGTTTATCCGCTCAACATATTCTGGCCTTTGATATTTGGAATGGTTCCGGCTGCCCATTTTCAAATCATCATAATCGCCGTAAGTGATACTTGATAAAAAGCCCCATTGGGTTGTTCCGATATTAAAATCAATATGTCCTGTTTTTTCTCTATTAGCCGATGAGTAACGAGTCATTGCATTTCCCGTAACCTGAGCCTTTTTGTCTGTAGATAATTTCGCTTTTAAGGTATGAAAATCCATTACACCTCCAAGAGCATCGCTACCATAGGTAACCGAGCCGGGGCCAAAAATCACTTCGCTGCTTTCAATGACATTAGCATCGAGCGAAATTACATTTTGCAAATTTCCTTCGCGATAGATGGCATTATTCATTCGTACTCCATCCACAACCAGCAACACCGAGTTAGTTGCAAAACCACGAATCATGGGGCTGCCACCTCCCAACTGGCTTTTTTGTACAAACACTTCGTTGGTTTGTGACAATAGATCGGCTGTTGTTTGCGGATTATTAAAAACAATTTCTTTTTGTTTTATCCGGGTGATTTTATTTGGAATTTCTTTAGGGTCTTGCTCCCACCGATATGCAGAAATTACAAATTCTTCGATTGCATAAACTTTATTTTCAAGGAAAACAACTAAACCCGATTGTAAAATTTCTTTTTTTGAATAACTTACAGGTTTATATGACGGATGTTGAAAATAGATGCTTTCTTCCGAATCAAAAACATCAATATTAACTACTCCATTTTCATCCGTTAAACCCGATTTTATTTTTGTTTCGTTATAAACAGCAACATCTTCAACTGGTAACAGGGTCTCAGCATCTTTAATTTGTAATTTTTGTGCCAAAACAAATTTCCCGTAAAAAAATAAAATAAAAACAAAAAGAAGTTTTTGGTATTTAATTTCCCACATTATCTTAATAAATAGCTTTAAAAAATGGCAAAGTTATTGATTAGATTACTTAAAACCCATCGGGTTTAATTAAATTTAAGTATGTTTGTTAGGATATGGTTATAATTATCAATTTTAATTTAATATTTTTGAAACGAAATCTTCTAAATAGATTCTTACACTTATGTTAAAGAAAGTTCTAACCATTGCATTGTTAATTATTATTATTGCAACAGGTTTTTGGGGTTATCGATATATTAAAAGCCAACGTTTGCCAGATTTTAATATGTTAAAAGCTATCCCTCTAGATGCTGCATTTATTATTGATAGTGATAATTTTATCGATAAAATAAATACGTTAAACCAAAGCAATAAAATTTACCAGGAGTTAAATCAATTAAAAAAAGTTAGCCATTTTAACGATGACTTAACTTTTCTGCTTAAAATCTACAATAAAAATAAATTTCTGAATGAATTGATCAACGATAACCGACTCGTTATCTCGGCACACCAATCAGGAAAAGAAAATATTGCTTTTCTTTTTTTATTAAAAATGAATACTTTACGTGACAAAAAAATAATTCTTCAACATATCAATAAGTTATTAAGCCAAAAGGGAGAAATTAAGAAAAGAGAGTATAATAATACGCTGGTTTACCAGGTTCAGTTAAAAGAAAGAGAACTCTATTTTTCATTTAATCAGGGGGTGTTGATGTTCAGCCATTCGTCTATTCTTTTAGAAGCAGCCCTAAGACAATCCGAGGTTAATGTATCGATATTAAGTGATAAAGGTTTTAAAACCATACAAAAAACTGCCGGTAAAAATGTTGATGCCAATGTTTATATTAACCTTACCCATTTTCCTGAAATTATATCTTATCTGTTGCACGACAAGTATAAAAGTAAAATTGCAAATTTTACACATTTCGGGAATTGGATGGAGTTGGATGTAAATTTTAAAGATGATGCGGTTTTACTAAATGGCTTTACATTTAGTGATCAGTCTTTAAATAATTATCTAAATATCTTTTCGCAACAAGAAGCTGTTGACCATAAATTAAATCAGGTGCTCCCAGCAAACACCTCAGTTTTTATTTCGTTAGGGATAAACGATAATGCTAAATACTTTAAGCAATATAAAAATTATCTTAATGAACAAAATAAACTCAAAAAGTACGATGAATTTATCCATCATTATCAGCAAAAATTTTCGATAAATTTTGAAGAAGTAATACAAAATAACCTGGATCAAGAAATTGCTTTGGTCATTACCGATAGCCCAAACCAAAGTGCCAGTGAAAACTCATTAATTATAATGAGAATCAAAAGCAAAAGCATTGTTGAAAGTGAGATGCAAAATATTTTATCCAAAATTGCCGGTGTAGAAAAGATAAAAAAAACAGACCTCATTTTTGATGCAAGAATTGATAAGGAAACGGTTTATAAAATCTATAATTTGCCTGTAAAAGGACTTTTTAAAACTCTTTTTGGAGATATTTATGCTGGTTTCGAAAAACCCTACTTTACTTTTATCGACAATTTTATGGTTGTAGGAAATACTCAAAAATCACTAGTTAATTTTATTCATTCCAACATTTTGCATAAAACGTTAAAAAATGACATGAAATTTAACCAATTTACTGACTATCTCTCATCCAAATCAAATTTCTACTTCTACACCAACCTATCCCGATCGCCCGAATTTGTTACTGAGTTTTTAAATGATAACTTAAAATCAGGATTAAAGGACAATATTGACTTGCTACGTAAATTTCAGGCCTTTGCCGTACAATTTAGGAATAACAACAACATGATTTTTAACAATATATATTTAAAATACATACCCGAAATAAAGGATGACGCCTTTACCGTATGGGAAAGCCGATTGGATACTGCTATGAATTTTAAACCCTGTTTGGTAACCAATCATTATACTCAGGAAAATGAAATTTTTGTTCAGGATTTAAATCATAAAATATACCTGATAAACAAAGTAGGAAGGATTTTATGGCGTATGCAGCTTAACGAAAAAATTAACAGCGAGGTTTATCAGGTTGATTATTACAAAAATGGTAAATTACAATTACTTTTTAGCACGAAAAATAAAATTCATTTAATCGACCGTAACGGCAATTATGTGGAACGCTACCCCATAGATCTAAGATATCCCACTACAGCAGGTATTGCACTTTTTGATTATGATAAGAACTTAGATTATAGAATTATTGTACCCTGCGAAAACAAAAATGTTTACCTCTATGGATTAGACGGGAATTTAATCAACGGATGGGAATTTCAGCAAACCGATACACATGTAAATACACCTGTTCAGCATTTTAGAGTAAAAACTCGCGATTATATTCTTTTTGCCGATGAATACCGCATTTATATCCTCAATCGAAGAGGGCAGGAACGAATCCGCGTTAATCATCAGTTTGCCAAATCGAAAAACAACTCATTTATCTTAGAGCCTGCCGACAATAACACAAACACACATTTTGTTACTACAGATAAAACAGGAATGATTAAGATGATTGACCTTAATGGACAGGTTACCGAAAAAAGAATTAAAAACTATTCCCCTGAGCATTTCTTCGATTATCAAGACATTGACGCCGATGGTTTTAAAGATTATATTTTTGCTGACAAAAATAAATTGGAGGTATTCAAAAAAAACGGTGATAAAATTTTTGATTACACCTTTAATGAAGATATCACGCATCCTCCTGTTTATTACTATTTTTCATATGACGATAGAAAATTAGGCATTGTTACAAGATCTTCTGGCCAAATTTACTTATTCAATAGTAATGGAAATATTTACAAAGGTTTCCCACTAAAAGGAAGTACACCCTTTAGTATTGGTTATTTAGGAAGTTCCCATAATCAATTTAATTTAATTGTTGGTTCACAATATAACTTTTTATATAATTATTCCGTAAATTAGACTACTAATTTAATGATAAAGCTATGAGTCATTTAAAACATTCAGGAAAAAATATTTTCATTGCTTTGGCAATTATCTTTACCTTTTCGCAATGTATGCACGACGAATATGAGTTTGATAAACTAAGCGATGAAATGGAAATTAATGTGGATATACTTACACCTTTAGCCTATGGCTATCTCTCGATGGATGATATTATATTTGAGTTCGATAGCACAAGCTATATTAATACAGACGAAGAAGGCTTACTTTTTATTACCTATGAAGATTCGCTTTTTTCATTTCTTGCTGATGAGTTAATCGATATTCCTGACCAGAATTTTCCAGAGTATTTTATTGAATCAGATGATGATATCCCTCCCTATGCAAGTTGGGATGACACCGTAGTGGTTGAAAGAACAGAGTATTATGAATTTAATTTTTCGAACAACGAAGATCCTGACAGTATTTATATTAACACAGCAGACCTTAATCTGCAAATAAATTCCACGTTCCAACACACTGGGAAATTAATTATTAGCAGCAATTATATTAAACACAATAACCAACCTTTTAACCATACCATCAATATTAATAACAGCAGCGGTAGCTTCTCTGCAAATCAAACACTAGTATTGAATAATCATGTAATTGAGTTTATAGATACTACTGTAACAGATACCAGCTTTTTACCCATTGATTTTACATTCGAACTATACGATTCCGGAGCGGGGGTAAATTCCGGTGACCAGGTTGAAATAATACTTACACTTACCGATGTAGACTTTAACGCCATTTTTGGATATGTTGGGAATTACGAATTAATGTCAGAAGCAGGTGAATTAGAACTAAATTTTTTCGAATCGTTAAGTGATGGATATATTGAATTTGAAGATCCTCAAGTAAATTTTAACATTCGTAATTCATTTGGAGTACCTGCAGAAATAAATATTGAAAGGTTCGCCGGATTTAAAAATGAAAACGATTCGATCACCCTAGATATGGAACCCGAAATAAATCCCTCAAATTATGCATTCCCAGTAATAGATGAATTTGGAGAAACAAAAGATACAACCATATCAATCAATAGAGACAACTCCAATATTTCAGCATTTTTAGCCTTCCTGCCAACTTATCTTCAATACAACATGAATGCTACATCAAATCCTGATGGCCCTGGTGGAGCTTACAATTTTGTTACCAAAGAAAGTAAAATAGAAGTTGACTTAGAATTTGTCCTTCCTCTTTGGTTTAAAGCTAATAATATTGCATTGCAAGACACTATTGAAATGGATCTTAGTGGAATAAATGAAGATGCTGAAATGATTGAAAAAATTAATTTAGTGCTTCAGGTATTTAACGGGCTTCCTGTGGATATTGATTTTCAAATCTATTTTATGGATGAATTATACAATCCGGTAGATACCCTTTTCGACCAGGGAAGCCAACCGATTATTGCTGGAGGACAAATTAATACAGAGTATAAAGTAACCGATCCTACAAGAAAAGTATCCGTAGTTGAATATTTTAAACAGGATATTGAAAAACTTGAAGTCGTTCGTTTTGCATATATAAGAGCAGGTCTTAAAACATCAGCATTTGATGATGATATTTCAGTAAAATTTTACGATTATTATAATGTAGATTTTAATCTAAGCATTGATGTTGATGCTTTAATAAATACAAATGATTTATAATATTATCTATACTATGAAACTTTACAAAGCTATAATCATCATAATTTTAGGCCTATATTTTATTACAGATTCATTTACAGGAATGGCTCAAAATAGCCAAACGATGTATTATATAAACCGAATCCCACAATCGAACCAAATGAATCCGGCCATACAACCCAAATGCAATTTCTTTTTAGGCTTGCCTGCAATATCCTCATTTCAAGTTGGTATTGGCAATAACCGATATACATTATCAGATATTATCATGCAACATCCTACCCAGGATTCTTTGATAACCTTTCTTCATCCTGAGGCAGCATTTAATAAATCCGAATTTTTATCCAAATTAGGTAATAACAATTCTTTTTTTCAGGATTTTCAAACAGACCTGTTATCTTTTGGTTTTAGATTGAATAGCTGGTATTTCTCATTTAACTTATCCGAGAAACAATCTTTGGCAGTAAATTATCCAGAAGATTTAATGGATTTTGCCCTAAACGGTAACCAAAATTTTATCTATAAAACCACCGACTTTAGTAATCTAAGAGTAAATGCTAATTTTTACAGAGAGTATGGAATAGGCGTGGCTAAAGAACTTAACAACAATTTGTTTATAGGGGTTCGGGGGAAAATATTATTTGGCCATGCAAACATTGAAAGCAGCCATAATAATACCCTCGGTTTTTATTCAAGTAGGGATTCAATATATTTCAATGCAGATGCCATCGTAAACACTTCATCGCCATTAATTGCAACAACCAATACCGATGGTGACTTTGATGGGTTTGAGGTTCCTGCTTATATTGAAAATGCCGAATCCGATTCACTGATCGATTTAGCCCTGCTCCATCAAAATATGGGATTAGGAATTGATTTAGGTGTTTATTACAAACCCCTTGATGAGGTGGCATTATCCCTTAGCATTATCGATTTAGGCTATATTAAATGGAATAAAGATGTAACAAACCTTGAATTAAAAGGCAACTATTCATTTAAAGGCGTTGATGTTAGCGATGAGTTTGGGGCTGAAGAGTCTGAAGAAGATCCTTTTGAACAGGCGCTGGACTCTTTGGAAAATAGTTTTACAATATCTAATGAATCGAGCAGCTACACTACAGGGCTTGGAACAAAAATATATTTAGGTGCCTCGTATTTTGTTTCTCCTAAGTTTGATGTAGGCTTTTTATCTCGTTCATATATCTATAACAACTATTTTAACCAGGCATTTACATTATCAGCAAATGTTCGCCCCATTAATGGAATATCTGCAAGTTTAAGTTACTCTATCATGAATGGAACATACAACAACATCGGTTTTGGGTTGGTACTTGGAGGAGCTCCATTGCAGCTATATGTGGTTACCGATAATATTTCGGCTGCATTATGGGGGCATAAAACTTCATCTGCTAATTTCCGTTTTGGATTAAACATTGCTTTTGGTTGTAAACATAAAAAAAACCAGGATAAACCATTACTCAAATCCTATTTTTAAGTTTAACTATAAATACAAACACTTCAAATAAATTCTTTAGCTTTCTAACTATTTAGAAAGCTTTTTTAGACGATTAAATACCAAGGGTCAAATTTATATAAATAATCATCCAAAAAAACAAGTCCTGCTAAAAAACTGGTTAGTTAAATGTTAGCTATTTTAAAACTGTAAATGGTCGAATTTCTCACAAACTTTGGTCGATATTTTATATTTTTTATGTAAAGAAAACTTTATCTTTAATCCGATAACCAAAATTAATTCATTATGAAAAGAATAACTCTATTACTTATTGGAATACTTATTATCCCTTTCTTTTCCTCCGCTGGAGGAATTGTAACCAATCAAAACCAAAGTGCAGCTTACATCCGTATGTTTGTCCGCGATGCATCAACCGATATTGATGCCGTATTTTTTAATCCTGCCGGTTTAACCAAATTAAGCGATGGATTTCATTTTTCGTTGAATAACCAGTATATTTTACAAAATAAATATGTTACATCTAATTACACTTATTTAACCGGAAGTCCGGTTGAGTATCAGGGAGAAGTAAATGTTCCGTTGTTTCCTGGGATATATGGTGCTTATAAGAAAGGTAAGTTTGCCTTATCACTGGGTATAAATCCTGTAGGGGGAGGAGGAAGTGCAACCTTCGACAATGGATTACCTTCGTTTGAAATCCCAGTTTCAAACTTAGTTCCTATGCTAAATGCACAATTACAACCTGTTGATAATTATATACCAGGGGTTAGCAATATTACAGGCTATTCTGCAGATATTGCATTCGAAGGTTCTTCTGTTTATTGGGGATATCAACTTAATGCCTCCTATGAAATTAATGAAATGTTTTCTGTGGCTATTGGGGGTAGATTTATTTCAGCAAAAAATGTATATACCGGAAGTTTGAAAAATGTAACTATCGATGCTCCGGAGGCTTATGGAGGTACACAGACCCCTGGTGATTATTTAAGATTTATTGAGGTTCAAACTGGTGACCCAACATTTGGAGCTGTTGCAAATCAATTAGATGCACAAACAGCCGATTTTGAAGTTGACGTAACTCAATCAGGAAGTGGTTTTGCCCCCATCTTAGGTCTAAACATATCCCCTAATAACAAATTAAATGTAGCTGTAAAATATGAATTTGCAGCTAAAATTGAATTAGAAAATGATACCAAGATAGATGGTTTGGGAATGTTCCCCGATGGCGAAAAAGTAAGAAACGATATGCCTGCCATGTTTTCTGCAGGTTTCGATTATCAAATTACCGATAAGTTATCTGTGGCCAGTGGGTTCCACATGTATTTTGATAAAAATGCAAATTATGGAAAGAAACTAAATGGCGTTTATGTTGATAACGATGAATTAATCGACAGAAACTCAACTGAATTTGCCCTGGGCCTGGAATATGATGTTTCAGAAAAACTATTATTAAGCATTGGATATTTACATACCCAAACAGGTGTAACCGAAGACTATCAAACAGATTTGAGCTATAGCAACCATTCCAATTCAATTGGTTTAGGCGGTGGATATGCAATAAAACCCGGAATCAAATTAAATTTAGGTATTGGATACACTATTTATAACGATGCCCGAAAAATATATGATGCCTCTGATCCTTTAGGAGGAACTATTACAACAAAGGAAGGATATGACAAGGACAACCTATTTATTGCTTTAGGACTTGATTTTAAATTTGGAAAATAATAACCGAATTAAGTATACTACCCAAAAAAGAAAGCCGGCCTATTAATTATGGGCCGGCTTTTTGTTTAATATTATCATACCTATTTATTAGGTAAAAATAATTTGCGACCCTTCGCCACCTGCCATTGAGTAAAATTCTCCAATGGTAATAATATCAATAACATGGCTGCTTAGATCTTCTTTTTTTAATTTAAACATATCCACGGCAAGCTTGCAGGCATAAATTTCGCCTCCACCTGCTGTTATCATGTCCAAAAATTCATCTACCGGTGGAATATCTATTCCATCCATTTGTTTACGCATCATTGCAGAAACCCCAGCTTCCACCCCGGGTATTGCTCCCAATAGTGTTGGAAAAGGTAGCCCTCCCGGCATACGCATTCCCGGATTACCAACCGTTGCAGTATGAAGATTATTCATATGCTTTTTAGTAATTGCATCAAGCCCGAAGAAAGTAAAGAAAACTTTTGCTTCCATACCTTCCATCACAGCTCCGTTAGCCAGTACCAATGAAGCATAAACATCCTCAAGTGATGCTTTTGCACAAATAATGGCTACTTTCTTAACCTGTGTATCTTTTTTTTCAGCCATAGCTAATTATTTTTAATTAAACACAACTTGTAGGTTTCTTAATACCTGCAATTTTCGATGAAATTTTTAATGGTCCACCAGGAAATAGTTCATAAAAATCTTTAATATCAACAATTCCTGATTTTCCTACTTTCCGGATAGTTAATCCGGCATCGGCATTTTCACGAATAAACTTGAGCACCTCAAAATGTTTATCGGTAAGTTCAATTCCTTCTTCTTTTGCTATTTCTTTAGCAATTTCTTCATTCCATTGAGAAGGATCCTCTAAGTATCCATCTTCAGTTACTTCCAGGTTAACACCTGCTATTGTTTTTTGTGCCATAATGTTCTGTTTTTAATGATTATTATTTATTACTAATCGATTCTTTTGAAAAATTTTTTAAAAATTCAAGCATAAAGCCCAATGCTCGTTTTACCTCCGGAGAGTTAAATTCGCGCATAATTTTAAATAAAGAGTATTTCTTCTGGGGTTCAATTTTTGTCTTCCGAAGAGCTACAACAGCATTATCGGTAATCGCTCCCATTTCCTTAAACAATTCAAAATATCCTTTTTGCTCAAGCTCATGCAGTTTATAAGTAAAATCAATTCCCATTTCGGTAACCATTGGGCCGGCATCTTTTAAGAAATCGGTAACACTTTCGAACATATCCATGACCTGCGAAAAATTATCTACATTCCTTAAAAGTTTATATACCAGATTTTTTATATCATCTACATTAAGCTCTATTCCCTGTTTATCAAGCTCATATACAATGCTTGTAAAGGCATCTTTACTAATTATTGAAACGTCAGATACTAAATCCTCAATGGTTTCGCTTTTTAACCGTTGGTCATTGACATAGTTGAGCAACAAATCAAGCTTTTGATTGATTTCATCTATTTGTACCTGAACATTCTCTGATTTGGTTTCCATTACTTGATCATTTAACGATTATTACTTTTTCTTCCCGGCCATTGTCATTTCACTCTCAATCGGCAATTCTTTTCCTTTGAGCAACATATTCCAGTACATCCATCGGAAAATAACTTTTCCGTAATGATTCATTTTTGTATTCTGTAGCAATCCAAATGGCCCAATTCCGGGAAGTGGATAGGTTCCCGGCAGAGGTTCTGTTTCATAATTAAAATCAATCAATGAACCTTTCCCAAAACCTGTTTCGATATAACAATTGGCATGGCCATCGAATTTGGCTCTTAATTTGCGTCCCTTAATAGCACACATGAGGTTATCGAACAACACATCGGCTGCAAAGTGAACCACTGAGCCTGCTTTAGAAGTTGGGATATTGGAAGCATCACCTAAAACAAAAATATTTTCATGTTTTTCAGATTGCAGCGTATATTTATCGGTAGGAATAAAATTAAGATCATCTCCCATTCCGCTTCGTTCAATCATTTCATCTCCTTTGTTAACCGGAACAATAGTGAGTACATCAAAAGAAATTTCGTTACCATCGTATGATTTAATTTTTTTCTCTTTATTATCCACACTCTCTAAGTAAAAATCCGGAATAACTTCTATATTTTTTTCTTCTAAAAGAGCACCCAACATTTTTGTGGCTTTGGGTTTGGTAAAAGCGCCAGGTAAAGGGGTAACATAGGAAATATCCACTTTATCCCGAATGCCAATTTTTGTAAAATACTCATCGGCTAAAAACACAAACTCAAGGGGGGCAACCGGACATTTATAAGGCATTTCAGCAATATTCATTACTAAATGGCCACCTTGCCATGTTTCAAAAAATTCTTTTAACGCTACAGCTCCTTCTATAGTATAAAAGTCAAAAATTTCTTTATACCATAATTCATCTTTCAATCCAGGAGTTTCATCAGGATCTGTTCGCGTTCCGGTTGCTACAATTAAATAATCGTAAGCTAAAACTTTCCCGCCTGTCAAAAGAACTTTATTTTCTTCAGTAACTATCTTATTCACATCATTATAAATAATATTTACCCCGGCGGGAATAAAATTTGCTTTTGGTTTAATAACATCCTGTTTATTATAAATGCCAAAAGGAATAAATAAAAAACCCGGTTGATAGTAGTGCGTTTGATGTTTATCGACAATGGTTATATCCCATTCTTCTCTGTCAAGGGCTTTTCTTAATTTATTAGCCATTATTGTACCTCCGGTACCGGCTCCTAATATTAAAATCTTTTTCATTTTAGATATTTTTTGTATTACTTTTATGCAAAAATTTTTAGCTGTTACGAAATTAACAGATATTAATATATTAATATAATTATATATTATGATATATATCATTAATGATATATATCAGTTAAAATAAATACGTTTTCAATGGAAGTATTAAAGAATGTAAGTAATTGTAAAGACTGTGCATATCGCACATGGGCGTTTAATAATTTAACTCCGGAGGAACTAGAATTAATTAATAACAAAAAAGTAGAGAAATTTTATCGTAAAGGAGAAAATATATATATCGAAGGCGATCCGGTGCATTCATTTTTATACTTGCAAAACGGTTTGGTGAAATTATTCAAAACCGAATCCAATCATAAGGAGCACATTATTAGTATAGCTAAGCCCAAAGATTTTATTGGTTTGTTAAGTATTTTCTCGAATCAGGATCATGTCTATTCCATTTCAGCCGTTGAGGATTCGATTATTTGTTTTATAGATTTAGATATCATTAAAAGCTTTATTCAAAACAACGGGGATTTTGCCCTTGATTTTTTAAAAAAAATAAGCAAATTATCCGATTCGATTATCAAAACAAGAGTAGATATTAATACCCGACAGTTAAGAGGCAGGATTGCTTATATGCTTCTGTTTTTTGCCCAAAACATATATAATGCTAAAAAATTTAACTTACCTATTAGCCGGAAAGAAATTGCAGATTTAATCGACATGAGTACTGAGAACGTAATAAGAGCACTTTCAGAATTTAGAAAAGATGGTTTAATACAAATCGAAGGAAAAAATATTGTAATTAATGATATTGAAAGATTGCAAAAAATATACGACCTTGGTTAATGCTATTTCTCAAGGTCTCTGATCTTTTGTGATAGCTTAGAAGCAAAAATAAAGTTATTCAACTCTTCATTTTCAGTATTAAAAATATCATCGCGCGTTCCTTCCCACCATTTCTCTCCGTTATGAATAAACATTACTTTATCGCCAATCTCCATTACAGAATTCATGTCATGTGTATTAACGATAGTAGTCATATCATATTCTACCGTAATTTCTTTAATGAGATTATCAATTAAAATAGCTGTTTTAGGATCTAATCCGGAGTTTGGTTCATCACAAAACAAATATTTGGGATTTAAAGCAATAGCACGAGCAATTGCAACTCTTTTTTTCATTCCTCCACTAATTTCGTCGGGATATAGATGATTTGCATTAACAATATTAACCCTTTTTAAACATTCATTTGCACGGTCTCTTTTTTCATCAAAACTCATATTGGTAAACATATCCAATGGAAACATCACATTTTCTTCCACTGTATTAGAATCAAATAAGGCTCCCCCTTGAAATAGCATTCCCATCTTTTGTCTCATCTGTTTTTTATCTTCAAAATCCAATGTATTAAATACGATATCATCGTATAAAATTTTTCCTTTATCAATATCATGAAGTCCTACAATTGATTTCAACAATACTGTTTTCCCCGAGCCACTTTGGCCTATAATTAAATTGGCCTTCCCTTTTTCAAAAACAATATTAATATCTTTAATTACCTCGATACCATCAAAAGATTTTGAAATATTTTGTATCTCGATCATGATAACAACAATTGGGTTAAAATTACATTAAACAGTAAAATAAAAACGCTACTATGAACCACAGCTTTGGTGCTGGACCTGCCAACATCCAAAGCCCCTCCGTAAGAATAATATCCATGATACGCTGATATCGTTGTTATTAAAAAAACAAAAACAACGATTTTAATTACGGAATAAGTTATATAATAGGGGATAAAAGCATATTGAATCCCATAAATAAATTCCTGGGATGTTATTACACCGATACTGATACTGGCAACCCATCCTCCAAATAAACCAATAACCATACTCATTAGCGTTAAAAAAGGGGCGAATAAAACAGTAGCAGTTATTTTGGGAAGTATAAGAAAATTTGCTGAATTAATTCCCATAATTTCCAGGGCATCAATCTGTTCGGTAACTCTCATGGAGCCAATTTCTGAGGATATATTAGACCCTATTTTACCAGCTAAAATAAGGGCAACAACTGTAGATGAAAATTCTAACAATAAGGTATCACGTGCAGTTAGGCCTATAAGATATGCAGGGTAGATTGGATTCTCTGTATTATAAGCTGTTTGAATCGTAATAACTGCACCCATAAAAACAGAAATAATTGCCACTATACTTATGGAGCTTAGTCCTAACTTATCTATTTCGTTTATTGTTTCCTTATAAAAAATCTTTAATTTCTCGGGTTTTGTAAAAACCCTTTTCATCAATAAAGAATATTTACCTATATGATAAAATAAATTCATTGTTCAATTTTTTTCAATTCTTACAAATATACAATTCTTTAATCGTAAAATTTAAAGGATTAAAAACATTTAATTGGAATATTCGTTGATTTTATAACTATTATTACTATGGTTTTTATAAATTAGTAAATTAAACAAAAATACAATAAGCTATGAATAAAAACAATTATTGTGTTATTATGGCTGGCGGTGTTGGAAGCCGATTCTGGCCTTTAAGCAAACTAAAAAAACCTAAACAATTCTTAGATATATTAGGAACTGGGCGAACTTTACTCCAAATGACTTTTGACCGGTTCAAACAAGTCTGCCCAATAGAAAATATATATATCGTAACCAGTTTAAATTACAACGAAATAGTAAAAGAGCAGTTGCCGGAGTTAAAACAATCTCAGATTTTACTGGAGCCTGTAAGAAGAAATACCGCACCTTGTATAGCCTATGCCAATTATAAAATTTTAAAACATAATCCGGATGCGAATATTGTAACAGCTCCATCAGACCATTTAATTGTAAAAGAAAAAGAATTCTTGAAAGTTATTGAAGAAGGACTGGAGTTTGTCTCAAATAAAGACGCCCTTTTAACATTAGGAATAAAACCCAGCCGCCCTGAAACCGGTTATGGATATATTCAAGTTATGGATAATAAACCGATAAACGGAAATCAACAAATTTCTAAGGTTAAAACATTTACAGAAAAACCCAATAAAGAGTTAGCTCAAGTATTTTATGAAAGTGGTGAGTTCTTTTGGAATGCTGGTATATTTATTTGGTCGTTAAAATCAATTAAGCAAGCATTCAAAACTTTTCTCCCTGAGGTTAATGCATTATTCGAAGAAGGAATTCCTGTTTATGACACTGAAAAAGAAAATGAATTCATCTCAAAAACATATTCTGAGTGTAAAAATATCTCTATTGATTATGGGATAATGGAAAACGCCGAAAATGTTTTTGTTTATTGTAGTGATTTTGGATGGGCTGATTTAGGTACCTGGGGTTCACTTCACGAAAATTTAAATAAAGACAAAAACAATAATTCTATTAAGGGAAACAATGTTTTTGCATATAACCTTAACAATTGTATTGTAAAAATGCCTGAAGAAAAGCTGGTTGTTTTGCAAGGGTTGCAGGATTATATTGTCGTGGAATCTGACAATATTTTACTGATTTGTAAAAAAGATGATGAACAAGAAATAAAACAGTATGTAAACGATATAAAATTAAAACTGGGAGATAAATATTTATAGCATCCCGTTTAAAAAAAGAAATAAAACAAAAAAAGAGGTGCTTAAACACCTCTTTTTTATAAATTCTATCTTATATCTTTAAGATTAATATTCCCATAAGTCGTGCTCAATTTCAAACAATTCTTGTTTAATTTTCTCTGCTTCTAATAAATTATTAACACCCTGCATGTATGTGCTTATTGGCCTGTTATCATAAACATTTGATTCAGCGATAATATAGCTGTTAAAACGTCGTTGAAAAAACAGATCATCAAAACTTATACGTTGTGCATCATTATGTCGGTTAAACACTTCCTGATTTGCCAATAAGTGACGAGCTGAAGGGAAATATACCCAAAAAGTTCTTTCTTTTCGTGCTTGTTCTGTTTCTACATCAACATACCTTCGAATAGGACAAATTCCTAAAATACGAACACGCATGGTTGAATGTTGTTTGTCAAAATACCATTGTTCTTTTATTTCGTACTGGCTAATTTCATCATAATTAATTGACCCGGCAATAACTCTCTCTTCCAACTCTCCAGTTTCGGGATTTGTAACTTGTTGTGTTTTGGGCAAAGCATCTAATTTCTCCAGCACTTCGTCCAATGTCATTATTTCCTGAAATTGATCATCTTTATAAACAATCAACCCTTCATTACGTATGCCATACATAAACAAGTTCATTAAACTTCTTCTATCATCAACCTCCCCTTCTAATGGGAAATATAAAGGATGATTCATTTTTTCTCTACAATCAATAACCTGCCATATTTTCTTTGACCACATAATATCTGCTTCGCGTAATTGCCGATAAGGTACAGGCCGTTTACCAGGTATATTTTCTTTAATATATACCCCATCGTTTACAGTTTCTTCCTGGGCAAATATTTGTTGTGTATTAAAAATAGTAGTAATAAGCCCGACAACAAGAAAAACAACAAAAAATCGTTTCATAATTTTATCTTTTAATGTTAAATAATTTCAAATACTATTGGGGGTAGGTTTCTAACAGATCCATCAGGGCCTACCGCCTTTACATCTTCAATATTTACACGAGAATTTCTGCGTAAATTATTAATTAAATCATACTGAGCCTGGGTAAAATTAGTACCCTCAGCTTTTTCTCCAATAAAATATCCACCACGATCAGTAGTAGATACTGTAAATTCAATAACTTTAAATTCAAGGTCAAAATCAAAATTTTCCATTTCGGCAAAAACTCCGGATTGTGCGGCTAAAACATTCTTCTCTATTTTACCCCCTTTCTTTCCGGCAACCTTAACAACAGGGTCGGGTAGTGGTTTTACTCTAAACTGAGCTGTACCCATATTTTTCATAGCACCATCAATTTCAGCCTGAACAGTAACTAAACTATTCCCTGGACGAGTTGGGTTAACAATATATTCTCCGTCAGAACGCTTTCGAATTCTTCCGTTGGTAATGGATGGTACAATTTTATTTCCAGGAATTCCTGCAATAGAAACACTCACAGGATTATCAACACCAACATAAAAAACATTCATTTTTGTAGGAGATACTACAAGGTTGGGCTTCGCAACCTGATAAGATTTTTGGAAAGATTTAACGATATAATTTCCACTGGGGTCCAATAATTTTATTAACCCGCCCCATTCGTGCGTACCCAATGCCTGTCCTTTTACCTGATATTTTCCTTTTCCTTGAATAACTTCTAAAGTATCATAAGCGCCAACCATATTATATTGCCATGTTCCATCTTCTAAACGGGTTGAATCATAATCACCAATCAAAACAATAGGTGGTTGTGTAGTATCTACTGCCGCCAGGAAAACATCAGCCATATAATTATTCCCTTGTAAAACATAACTAGTATTAGGAATAACGGTAGCTTCGAGTTTATTAAATGTAATTTCTCCTGCAACAATCTGGTTTAATAGATATCTTACCATCTCGGTTTCAGAGTTTCGTATATCCACTTGAAATTTCGTTAATAATGGCATTACAGCTGCTAATGGCATCTGTCCAAAATGTTTTACCTCCCAGGATTTTCTTTCACCTTCATTATTTATTGGAGGATCAGAGGTATCCAAATTACTTTCAATAGATTGAATAATTCGTTTATCGTTAGGATTACATAAACTAATTAAGTAATCTCTGTAATCTTCAATCAGCTTTTTAAAATCATAGGCTTTGCCTTTATTATTAGGGCCAATTAAAATTCGAGTCGAAACATCATATTTATCTTTTCCCGCCATTAAATCATTAATTATTTCTCCATCTTCAGATATAGCCTCTGTATCTTCTCCTTGATTTTCTTTAACTATTTCAAGTTTTAATTTCTGTATATAGTCATAGAGTTCTTCGGATCTTTTTTTAACTTCATCAGCTTTTTCTTTCCAGGGTTTTACTTTTGTTTGGTTAATTGCATACTGTTCTTCAAACTCTTTATATAACTCTTTATTTTTTTCCACATAATTATGAGTTGTTTTCTTCAATCCCTCATCAACAGCTGTAAAAGCATCTAGCACTTCAGCCGAAACATTTAGCGCTAACATGGCTGTTAACACTAAATACATCATTCCGATCATTTTCTGCCTGGGAGTTTCTTTGCCGTGACCCATAATACTAGATTTGTCTAACTAACTGTTTTATTTGACCACATTCATGGCAGATAACATATTGCCATAAATAGAATTCAACGCAGTTAAATTACTATTTAATTTTGATATTTCTTTTTTATATGCTTTGGTTTCATCAACCGAGTCTTTAATATTATTCAACAGAACGTCCATATCATTAAATACGGCCTTGGATGATTCCACATGCTCACTTGTATTCTGCATTTGTAACTCATACACTGAATTTAAAGCAGAGAGGTTTTTATTCAAAATCTCTAATTTTTCATTATATGATTGATTCCCAGAGGCAATTAATTCAATATTGGCTTGAATTTTTTCTTCAAGGTTTTTATAATTGTCTACAAACCCCTGGCTTGATTGGGCAAATTGTTCAGCCATATTTTTCCCGGCATCATTCATAACATCTGCTGATCCTGTATAAGATTCTACCAATTTACCTATCGAATCTGTAAGTTGTTCTGAAGATTGTCCATAGCTTTCTGTCATGGAATTTATGGATTCAGAAGCTGCTTGCAAATTATCTACAAATTGATTGGTTGCTTGAGCTGCATCAGAAACATTTGTCAAATTCTGTGTTGTTTGATTCAGGTTTTTTAATCCCTTGCCAAGTTTCTCGAATAGTTCGGGAGTGATCTCAGCATTTTCAAGCATTTCATCTAGTTTACCTAACCCAGCACCACCGGCTCCGGCTAATGCAGGATCTCTTTCGGCTCTTGATTTTGGAGTAAACTCCTCTTCTCCATTTATTCCAGCTAACTCAGGGTATACAAGAGTCCAGTCAACCTCTTCGTGTTGAGGTTCAAATGCTGAGAAAAAGAATATTACGGCTTCTGTTAACATTCCAAGAGTTAGCATTGTTCCAGCACCTGTCCAGTGCATTAATTTAAACAATGCACCTAAAATTACTAATGAAGCGCCCCATCCATATAGCTTTGCCATAAAATTTCTCCATCCGGAGCTTTGGACTATTTCAGTTAGGTTCATCATGATACAAAACTTAAGTTATTATTTTAGCTAATTTGTTCCAAGATATGCCCGCACACATCTGAAACCAACATACGATTTTGCTGAATCCTGATATTCATAGGTTCTGGTTCCATTTTGTAAATAATATCCTATATCTTTCCAGGAACCACCGCGAACTATTTTCCGTTTCATTGCAGGTGGGTCGTCTGGTAGTGCCTCATACTGATAATCAGGATTCATATCGTGCTGAAAACTGTAAGCAGATTCATCATAAGCATTTGATGTCCATTCGGAAACGTTTCCAGACATATCAAACAGTCCATACTCATTTGGGGCATAACTACCAACGGAAACGGTTATCAATCCGCCATCATCGATATAGTTACCTCGTAAAGGTTTAAAGTTAGCTAAAAAACAACCTTGCTTATTACGAGTATACATACCTCCCCAAGGATACATTGACAAATCAAGATTTCCTCTGGCAGCATATTCCCACTCTGCTTCGTTAGGTAATCTAAAATCCTGAACAAAACCATCTCCAGAGCTTCTTAAATAATCATTCAAATATTGAGTTCTCCAAACAGAAAATGCTCTAGCTTGTTTCCAGTTAACTCCAACAACAGGATAGTTGTCGTAAGCAGGATGCCAGAAATACATATTCGTATATGGTTCGTTAAAAGAATAGGTAAAGTCACTTATCCAACATAAAGTATCAGGATATACATTAATTACATCACGAATTACAAATGCAGAACGGTCATCAACATCTATTGTTTCTCCTTGAGCATTAATTGCTGTTCCATTGTATTGTCTTGTATTAAAATTGTATCGATTCGATTTTTTTGCAGCTTGTTGCATATCTACTCGATAATACTCAAACATTAGCTTCCTGGTATCAATCTCTTTTCTACGATAGAATCTTTCATGTTCGGCCAAATACAATTCACTCAATATTTCAGAAACTTCTTCATCTCGAGGATCAATTTCTACATCCCAATTAATAATTGGTGGATCGATAGGATTACCAAACTCATCTTCAGCAATGAGATAATCTTCTATTACTTCTCCTAGTTTTCGTCTCATAATGGAATCTCGAACATAATATACAAATTGCCGATATTCGTTGTTTGTAATTTCGGTTGCATCCATCCAAAATGCATCAACAGAAACGGTTTTGGTAAAAGAATTCATTGCCCAGGCTACATCTTGATCGCTTGGCCCCATAGTATAACTTCCCATGGGGACAAAAACCATTCCGTAAGGCTCTGATTCAAACCAACCTTTTCTGCCTTTAACTCCGGTTAATTCTCCTGCATTGTAATTGCTACAACTAAAAGTTAATACTAGAACAATGCCTACAACTAATAATTTTTTCATAATATTTCCAATATTTATTTTGCAAAATAACAATAATTCTTCTTTTTATCATTTATAAAAACCTAATACTTTTATATCTTTCTGGGGTTTTATCTTTTTTAACATCAAAACTAAATCCCATCATAATTTCATGTGAACCATCATTATATTCCATCATGTCTGACACAACAAAATCGTACGAATAACTAACCTTAACCCATTTAAATAATTCAACGCCAAAGATTCCTGTTATTGCATAATCTGTTCTTAAAGAAACGCCACCCCATATCTTTTTATTGTATTCAATTAATCCATGAAACCCTAGTTGAGAATTTTTCCCGTCGGATTGAACAATTAATCCGGGTTTAAATTCAAACAGCGGATTATTAAAAGGCAGGTTATATCCTGCTGTTACATAATAATGTCGGGTTAATCGGGTTTTGCTTTGATCAAGGCTAAATTCTGCCTGGTTAATGTGGGTAGATGAAATACCTAAATATAAATCTTCGGTTTTATAAAATAATCCGAAACCAAAATCCATCATACTCATATCTTCACTGCCATCAACTGGGATTGCAATATCGTTTTCTACAGGATCAATAGGGGTAATCCATTCAGACCCTTCTGTATTGATACTTGTATTTGCAACACCCCATTTTACACCAATCCCTAGATTTCCATCACCTAGTGGCTGTTTATAAGCAATTGATATATTTAATTGCAAATCTTTATTAAATCCTAATTCATCGTTTTGTAAAGATAAACCAATCCCTAATGGAACTCTAAATGGATTTATTGCTGCATCCACGTTAAGGGTAGTAACCATAGGGCTTCCTTCAAATCCTGTCCACTGGGTCCTATTTAAGGCATATAGGGAAACATTATCATTACTACCTGCATAACCAGGGTTGGTTAATAGATGGGTAAACATATTCTGACTAAATTGAGGATCTTGCTGGGCTTTTAAAAACACAGATGTAAACATTAAAAAAGTAAAGAAAACGATTTGTTTTTTCATGTTATTTTTTGTCTTCCTCAATTATACTAAAGATTAGCATAGTAAAATAAGTAAAAATATTATTTCTAAACAAATTTTATAAATAATAAAATAAATTGTTCTTTAATCGATTGCTTAAAGATATCACATTATACTTTATAAATTTAATAAAGTTACTAATGTTTAAAAAAAAATAACAATTTTTATACTATTTTATTCTACTATTTTATTAAATATCTGATTTTTAATTAATTTTTTGATAAGCTTTCATCCAATTTTCAGGGACTTCACCTTGAGAAGCCATTTGATAATCTTGTAGTGTACAGGATATAATTACATTTTTTACTTTATCATTTTTAAACGAAGGAACCTCAATCCACCAACGTTGAGTTTTTTCACTTTTATAAAAAACCAATTCGGATTTAAAATTATCGAGATTCACAATAATTTTTTTAAACTCCTTATTATTTAATGGATACTCTAAAATACGAGAGCTATAACCATTGATAAAATACCAGATAATCTGGGCAATAAGTTGAGCAGTTTGGTTATTTCTATCGTTTAATAAGGAATAATCAGAAATGCCAAATACCGATAGTTTATTTCCTAATCCGGCATACCTTGATAGCTGGCATATTTCCTCCCCATAAAATCCATTGGGCGAAGGGAAGATTTGTCCCGGTGCATCCGATTGCCTTATCGATGAAATGTTAAGGTTTACAAAATCGGCATCACGAAATACTGGTTCTATATTATGAATGTTTTCTCGCACAGTCCCTATCCGGTAAGCGTTATGTAAAGAATCTGTAATAAATTTAAGTGTATTTGAACCTACAAAATGGGATTGAAATCCAATGTTACTAAAAGTAAACAATGACTCGTTTTCTTCAATTAAAATTTTCCATAAAGCAGATTTCGTGGCACACTCTCTATCCTCCGTTACATCAATTTTATTATCTATAGAAACAAGATTAATATTTTTAATTAATTTTTTATAAGCCGAGTATATAGGATAAATAAAACTATCGGAGGCTTCTAATATTATGGGAATTATATTTAATGATATTAATTCAATAACAACATCTCGAAGGGCAGCTTCAGTATCTTTCTCTGACAAACCTTTTTTTAAATTCCCTAAATCGTATATTTTTATTTTATGATCAGGAGCAGCTAGTCCATATAATTGTTTTCGTATAGTAAAAAAAGATTTAGCAGTATCTTCATTATCTAATGGGACACCAACAATTGCTAAATGAAAATGCTCAATGTTAGCAATCGGATATTCTTTTGTATGTTGAACAACCAAAGAAGAAAGCTGTTTGTCTGGCCTTACAAAAGACTTTATATTATTTATTAAATCAACCGGATTGAAATAATCATTAAGGTTCATTGATTGGATTTATATATTTTTACTTTTTCGGTTTCTTACCTCTTTTATTATTTGATTTTCTTTTTTTTGTTTTGTTTTCATCCTTTTTCCCTGCATCTTTTATAATTTTCATACAATCATCATAGGATAAATCTTCCGCCTTTTCTCCTTTTGGAATTTTATAATTTTTCTTTTTATAAGAGATATAGGGACCCCATCGACCGTTTAATAGCTGTAAATCTTTATCTTCAGGAAAATCATTAATTATTTTGGCCTTTTCCTTTTCTCTTTTTTCCTTAATAAGTTCAATAGCCCTATCTAACTTAATCTTATATGGATTATCATCCTTTTTTAACGAATAAAATTTAGAATTATGTCGTACATATGGCCCAAACCGGCCTATCGAAACAACCACTTTTTCTCCTTCAAACGTCCCAATTTCTCTGGGTAATTTAAATAGTTCCAGAGCCTCCTTTAACGTAATCGACTCTAAATGTTGTCCTCGCTGTAAAGAAGCAAATTTTGGTTTTTCTTCGTCATCTTTATCTCCTAATTGCACCATTGGTCCATAAGGTCCTATTTTTGCTATAACTGGTTTCCTTGTTTTAGGATCTTTTCCCAGTATTCTTTCACCAACACTTCGTGCTGATGTTTTTAAGGTTTCATCTACCCGGTGATGGAAAGGTTTATAAAATTTATCAATCATTTTTGTCCAGGGTAAATTCCCTTGTGCAATCTCATCAAACTCCTCTTCAACCGTTGCTGTAAAATTATAATTCATTATTTCATCAAAATGATCATCTAAAAAATCATTTACCACCATGCCAATATCATTCGGAAATAATTTTGATTTTTCTGCACCGGTAATTTCTTTTTTCGTTTCTTCATTAATGATGTTATTTTTTAAACTAATAGCCATATAATTTCTTTCTTTCCCCGGACGATCTTCTTTTATAACATATCCTCGATTTTGAATGGTGGAAATTGTAGGTGCATAAGTGGATGGACGGCCAATACCCAATTCTTCTAATTTTTTTACCAAACTGGCTTCGGTATACCTTGGCGGATGATAAGTAAAACGTTCAATGGCAATAATTGATTGGTAATCCAATTTTTCACCTTTCGTAACAGAAGGAAGCAAACCCTTTGTTTCTTCATCTCGCTCATCATCAATGGATTCAATGTAAACTGTTAAAAATCCATCAAATTTTAAGACCTCTCCATTGGCAACAAACTTTTTATCCTGTGCATTGGATATATCAATATTAATTGTTGTTTTTTCGAGCAAAGCATCACTCATTTGCGAGGCAATGGTTCTTTTCCAGATTAGTTCATACAAACGTTTTTCTCTATCTGAACCAGAAACGGTTTGTTTATCGATAAAAGTTGGCCTTATGGCTTCATGAGCTTCTTGTGCTCCTTTCGATTTGGTTGTATATTTTCTAATTTTTAAATATTTTTCACCGTACTCATCTAAAATAACTTTTTTGGCTGTATTAATAGCCATAGAGGAAAGGTTAACCGAATCGGTTCGCATATAGGTGATTTTTCCTGCTTCATAAAGTCTTTGAGCAACAGCCATAGTTTGAGCGACAGAAAAACCCAATTTTCTGCTAGCCTCTTGCTGTAAAGTTGATGTTGTAAAGGGTGGAGAGGGAGATTTTCTCCCAGGTTTTTTAACTATATTATTTATAATGAATTCTGCTGATTTATTTTTTTCAAAAAAAGAGAGAACCTCTTCCTTATGTTTTAAGCGCTTATTCAAATCTGCTTTTAACTCGTTTTTACCTGTTGTTTGAAAAATTCCTGTAATCTTAAAATACGATTCGCTTTTAAAATTCATGATTTCTCTTTCTCTTTCAACAAGTAACTTAACAGCCACAGATTGAACTCTTCCTGCAGAAAGAGAAGGTTTCACTTTTTTCCATAAAACAGGGGATAACTCAAATCCAACCAGGCGGTCTAAAATTCTGCGGGCCTGTTGGGCATTTACCAAATTCTCATCAATAGGCCTTGGATTTTTAATCGCATTTTGAATAGCATCTTTTGTAATTTCATGAAAAACAATCCTCTTTGTTTTTTGTGGATCCAGTTCTAATACTTTAAACAAATGCCAGGCAATGGCTTCTCCCTCCCGGTCTTCATCAGATGCTAACCAAACCATTTTAGCATTTTTAGCATCTTTCTTTAATTCATTTACTACCGCTTTTTTATCATCAGGGATAATATATTGAGGTTCATAATCGTTATTGATATCAATACCAAAATCTTTTTTTGCTAAATCGCGAATATGTCCATAACTTGATTTAACAACAAAATCTTTACCTAAAAACTTTTCAATGGTTTTTGCTTTTGCCGGAGATTCTACAATTACCAGGTTCTCACTCATATAAATTTCTGTATTAAGGTTGTATTTAAAATGACACAAAATTAATATAAATAGTATTTTAAGTTCAACATTTTGAATTAAATATTATTTATTATTTTTGACAACAAAGAGAAAACATGCAATATGAGCAAATTTAAATTTACAAAAAAATTTTATATCAGGTTATTCTGGGCTTTATTTATTATTCCCATTATATCTGTAATAATCATTTTTGTTTTAATCTCAATGGAAAAATTTGGGGACATGCCCACTTTTGAGGAACTTGAGAATCCGGATAATAATCTGGCATCGGAGGTCTTTTCTGCCGATACCGTTTTGTTGGGAAGCTATTATTATGAAAACAGATCCTACGTTCAATTTGATGAGCTTTCACCCAATATTGTTAATGCACTTCTTGCTACTGAAGACATTCGTTTTCATAAACACTCAGGAATTGATGCCCGTGGTTTAGGACGCGTATTTGTGTATAGCATTCTATTAGGAAATCGTGATGCAGGAGGAGGAAGTACGATTACCCAACAGTTGGCAAAAAATCTTTTCCCGCGTGACACAACTATTTATCATTCATCATTTAAACGAAATATAAACCTGGGACTAACTAAATTTAAAGAATGGGTAACTGCTGTTAAACTGGAAAAAAATTACACCAAAGATGAAATTCTGGTAATGTACTTAAATACAGTCCCTTTTGGTGGTCATTCGTATGGCATAAAATCAGCCGCTAAAACTTTTTTCAACAAAACTCCCGATTCTTTAAAAATTGAAGAAGCTGCTGTTTTAGTAGGATTGCTTAAAGCTCCAAGTTATTATAATCCTGTAAGAAATACTGAGCGATCGAGATTAAGAAGAAATGTCGTTCTTTCACAAATGAATAAATATAATTATATAAATGATGAAATGTTCGATTCTCTTAGCGTTTTACCCATTGAGTTAAATTACAAAGTACAAGATCATAACGTAGGATTAGCTACCTATTTTAGAGAATATTTACGGCTTCTATTAAATAAACACAAACCCAATAAAAAAAATTATTTTTCAGAAGATAGTTATACAAGAGATTCTATTGAGTGGGAAACAAATCCTTTATATGGATGGTGCAATAAAAACAAAAAACCTGATGGGACGACTTATAATTTATATCGCGATGGATTAAAAATTTATACAACTCTTGATTCCAGAATGCAGAGGTATGCTGAAGCAGCCGTTAAAGAACATTTAGGAGGAGAGCTACAACAAGTGTTTGATGAAGAACAAGAATCAAATCCTAATGCTCCCTATGCTAAAGAGCTATCATCAAACGAATTACAAGATATTATTGAGTTAGCTATGAGGAGAACGGAAAGATATAGAGTTTTACGACAAAAAGGACTTGACATGGACTCAATTATTTCCGTTTTTAACACTCCTTTTGAAATGACTGTTTTTTCTTGGAAAGGTGATATTGATACCGTAATGACCCCAATGGACTCATTATTATATTATAAACAATTTTTAAGAGCCGGCTTTTTTTCATTAGATCCACATAACGGCCATGTTAAGGCTTATGTTGGAGGCCCAAATTTTAAACATTTTAAATACGATCATGTAACACAGGGTAAAAGACAAGTAGGATCTACAATAAAACCATTCTTGTATACACTGGCTATGCAGGAAAATTATTCTCCCTGCCACAAAGTTGCCAATGTAGCTTCTACATTTATCGTTAATGATACTACCTGGACACCAAAGAACTCGGGCCCATCGGACAAAGATGGCAAAATGGTTACCTTAAAATGGGGGCTTGCCAATTCGGTAAATTACATATCTGCCTGGCTAATCAAACAATTCAATCCCGAATCAGTTATTGATGTTATGAAAAAAATGGGTATTGAAAGCCACATTGACCCTGTCCCTTCAATTTTCTTAGGAACCTCTGATATCAGCCTGGAAGAAATGGTGAGTGCTTATTCCACTTTCTCTAATAAAGGAGTGCATTCTGAACCCATTTATATAACTCATATTGAAGATAAGAACGGTGCGGAATTAGCCCGATTTACATCATCAAAAAATGAAGCAATTAGCGAGCAAACAGCTTATTTAATGGTTAATTTGCTGCAGTCTGTTGTAAAAGAAGGGACAGCAGGAAGAATTAGATGGAAATATCAATTGTTTAATGAAATTGGAGGAAAAACCGGAACTACACAAAATCATTCTGACGGATGGTTTATGGGGGTAACTCCGAACCTGGTTTCAGGCGTTTGGGTAGGTGGAGAAGACCGAAGCATTCACTTTGAAGGAATTGGCCTGGGCGGGGGCCATAATATGGCTCTACCCATATTTGGACTGTATATGCAAAAAGTGTATAATGATTCTACCATTATTTCGGTTACCAACGAAGACAAATTTGAAAAACCGGATAATTTTTCAATCCAGATTGATTGCGAAGATGACGATCCAGAAACAAGGACTGAGTTTGATAATGAATTTTTTTAAACGCTAAACTCTGGTATTGAGTTAATTAATTTGCGCGTATATTCCGAAGCAGGTGAATGGTAAATTTTATCTGCTTTATTTATTTCTACCAGTTGCCCGTCTTTCATCACCATAATTCTATCGGACATATATTTTACTACCGACAAATCATGCGAAATGAAGATATAGGTTAGCTGATATTTTCTTTTTAAATCATTTAAGAGATTTAAAATTTCAGCCTGTACAGAAACATCTAGCGCAGAAACCGATTCGTCACAAATAATAAACTCAGGGTTTAAAGCCAATGCCCGGGCAATAACAATACGTTGCCTTTGCCCGCCTGAAAACTCGTGCGGATATTTTATATAATCCTCTTCGGTTAATTTAACCAGTTTTAGCAATTCAAAAACTCTTTGCTTTCGTTCTTTTGACGTTTGGTAAAACTGATGAACTTTTAAAGGTTCTGCAATAGCTTCTCCTATAGTCATTTTCGGATTCAAAGAGCTATACGGATCTTGGAAAATAATTTGTACTTTTTGGCGAAATTGCTTTAACTCAATGTTGGTTAAATTTTTTAATAACATTCCTTTATATTCAATTTCTCCTGAGTTGTACCCTATTAGTTGAGTAATTACCCTGCCTAACGTAGTTTTTCCACAACCTGATTCACCCACCAACCCTAGCGTTTCGCCCTTATATACATCAAATTGTATATTTTGAATTGCTTTTAAAGAATGTCTGGCTTTACCCCAAAAATTTACTTTTGACACAAAACTTTTATTCAGCCCTCTAACTGACAAAACAATCTGTTTTTGTTCTGATTCATAAATCATTTTCTGCTTTTCTGGTTGTTCACGATTTTCAGTACGTTGCAAAAAATCAGAAAGCACAGGTAGTCTGTCTCCTTTAGAAATCAGTTCCGGCCGGCATTTTATCAGTCCCTGGGTATAGGGTTCTTTCGGATTATTTAATATACTTTTTACCTCTCCCTTTTCGACAACCTGTCCATTATACATTATCAAAACCTGATGAGCAATTTGTGCTATAACACCTAAATCATGAGAAATAAAGATCATACTGATCGCATATTTCTCCTGGATATCTTTTAATAAATCAATAATAGCCTTTTGCACGGTAACATCAAGGGCTGTTGTTGGCTCATCGGCAATTAAAATTGCCGGCTTAAGGGCAATAGCCATAGCAATCATTACTCGTTGCTTTTGTCCGCCCGATATCTCATGAGGGTAACTATTATATATTCTTTGTGGATTGGGTAATTTTACTTCTTCAAACAACGCTAATACACGATTTCGCCTTTTCTTAGAGGATAAATTTGTATGCAAAAACAAAATTTCAGAAACCTGTTTTCCACATTTCATGGTCGGGTTTAGAGAAGTCATGGGCTCCTGAAAAATCATAGAAATATTTTTCCCACGAAAAGACAACCAATCTTTATTGGACAATTTGAAAAGATTTATTTCCTCATTCTTTTCAAAATAATAAATATCTCCGTTAACAGATGCGTTGGGTGGTTGCAAATTTAAAACGGATAAGGCGGTTATTGATTTTCCTGAGCCCGATTCGCCAACAATCCCTAACGTTTCTCCTTTATTTAATTTAAAAGAGACGTTATCAATCACCTTTTTAGAATTTGTTTCACTTCCAAAGGTTAGGGTAAGATTATTTACATCGAGTAATTTCACCGTCCATTAATTCTTTTTAAAAAGAGAACGGAAAAGCTCTTCTACTTTTCCAACTTTTATAATCTCTATACTAAATTTTGATGTATCAATTCCTTTGCTATTAAACCTTGAAATATAGATTTTTTTAAATCCTAACTTATCTGCTTCGCTAATTCTTTGTTCAATTCGGTTCACAGGCCTGATTTCACCGGTCAAACCAACTTCGCCGGCAAAACAGATGCTTTTATCAATGGTTAAATCGAGGTTTGAGGAAAGCACCGAGGCTATAACCGACAAGTCGGTAGCAGGATCATCCACTTTAATGCCTCCGGCAATATTTAAAAATACATCTTTTTGTCCCAGCCTGAAACCGGCGCGTTTTTCTAAAACAGCAAGTAACATGCCCAGTCGCCGGATATTGAAACCTGTAGATGAACGCTGTGGAGTACCATAAGCAGCAGAGCTAACAAGCGCCTGTATTTCAATTAGCAATGGGCGCACGCCGTTAATGGTTGATGCTACTGTTGTTCCGCTTAATTGCTC
The DNA here is from genome assembly GCA_034189025.1 of Bacteroidota bacterium. Lineage (GTDB taxonomy): Bacteria > Bacteroidota > Bacteroidia > Bacteroidales > UBA12077 > UBA12077. Next base: position 22,701 of record JAXHVS010000045.1, on the reverse strand, counting down.
ATCGGTTTGAGTGATTAATACCTCGGAAGGGTTGCTTACTTCACGAAGCCCCTTATCACTCATTTCAAAAATGCCTAATTCGGCGGTAGAGCCAAACCGGTTTTTGGTGGTTCTTAAAATCCGGTACATATGGTGATGGTCGCCTTCGAACTGTAGAACGGTATCCACAATATGTTCCAACACCTTTGGCCCGGCTAAATTTCCTTCTTTAGTAATATGTCCTATTAATAAAACAGGAGTTCCGGATTCTTTTGCAAACTTTAGTAAGCGGGCTGCTGTTTCACGGATTTGAGAAACCGTTCCGGCTGTTGATTCTAATTGCTCCGAGAATAATGTTTGAATAGAATCTACAATAATAATATCAGGCTTTATATTAACAATATGATTAAAAATACTTTCCAACGAGGTTTCACTAAGGATAAAACACCCTTCGTTAGTTAGCTTTAACCGGTCGGCACGCATTTTTATTTGTTGCGGGCTTTCTTCTCCCGAAATATATAAAGATTTTAGATGATGGAGCCTGAGTGCCATCTGAAGGGAAAGCGTAGATTTTCCAATACCCGGTTCACCTCCAATTAAAATCATAGATCCAGGGACAATCCCTCCGCCTAAAATCCTGTCCAACTCTTGAATATTTGACGATATCCTTCCTTCTTTCTTAGGTTTTATTTCGGATAGTTTTTGAGGAGTTTGTTTATCTGAAAATTCATGAGCTTGGAAATATCTTGGATGTGTTGATTTTGAAATTACCTGTTCAACAAAGGTATTCCATTCACCGCATGAAGGGCATTGACCTACCCATTTAGAAGATTCAACACCACAGTTCTGACAAACATATACTGATTTTGTTTTAGCCATTATTTCTTCAGTTTTTCAATAATAGATGTGGTTGAATAGCCCGGGATAAAATCAATGGTTTTAACCTGGCCTCCTTTTTTCTGAACAATATCATACCCAACAATATCCTCAACATGATAATCACTCCCTTTAATTAAAATATCCGGCTGTACTCTTCTGATGAGTTCATAAGGTGTATCTTCATTAAAAAAAGTAACTGCTGTTACAAAATGTAATGATGCTAAAAGCAGGGCTCGGGCATATTGATCCTGTACCGGACGAGAGTCTCCTTTAAGTCTTCTAACCGAATCATCGGTATTTAACCCGATAATTAGGATATCTCCGAAATTGGCAGCCTGGGCCAGATATTCAATATGCCCACGGTGTAGTATATCAAAACATCCATTTGTAAATACAATTTTTTGATTTTTAAAATTCCAGTAAGCTAACCTCGAATCGAGTTGATCAATATCAATAATTTTAGATTGAATAACCGCTAATTTATCCATATCCATTCTATTATTTTTCCCGTAAAGTTAACGATTATTTTTGCTTTTAGAGCGAGGAATCAAAAATAAGGTAATAACAGCAATAATTCCTAATACCAACACCATCACAACCTGCGATTCATGAAGAATTGTTGCTAACACCAACCCATCTGTTTTTGAGATACCATATAAAGTAAGTCCTGATGAAATAATCCAATGAAAAGCACCAATCCCTCCCTGAACAGGAGCAGACATTCCCAGACCTCCAATCACAAGTAAAAATAATCCATCAATAGGGGTTAAACTTTGAGTTGCAGGAATTGAAAAAACAGCTACATAGGTCATTAAAAAATACATTCCCCAAATAATCAAGGTATGCAGCAAAAATACCGATCGGCTTCTCATTCTGGTCACGGTTTTAACTCCGGAAACTACGCCTCGGATTAGTTTGCGAATTTTAATAACAATTTTAACTCGTTTAAATTTTTTCCGAAAAAAATAAATTAAAAAAACAGATACTCCAAGCAAAACAACAATACCTATCCAGTAGTAAATGGAAAAGTCAATGGTATGAATAACTTTTTGTGAAAGAGGAATAAAAACATTCTCTTTAATAAATAATCCAAAGGACTCTATTTTAGCAACAAAAATAATGAATAGCAAAATCAATAGAACAACCACATCTATAGCCCGTTCTATTAAAACTGTACCAATAAGGGAGTCCATTGGTATTTTGTCGGATTTGGTTAAAGCGCCACAGCGGCTAATTTCACCAATTCGTGGAAATGCCAAATTGGCAAAATAGCCAAACATTAATGCATGAAAAACATTTTTAAAAGAGGGTTTATAGTTTAAGGGTTCAATTAATAATCGCCAACGGTAAGCCCGGCTGGCATAACCAATGAAAGCAAAAAAGAGCGAAAGTACTATCCAAAAATAATTAGCTTTTTTTAAATCTTCAACAAGATCCTCAAGATTTGCATCCCGAAAAGCCAAATATAATAATAGCAACCCCAGGGCTAAAAAAAAGAAGAAATTAGCTATTTTAAAAAGTTTTCTTTTCAATGAATTATACTAATTTGTTATTGAAAGTATCGGGAAATATAAGTGATGGTTTAAATTTTTTTGCTTCTTCAAAGTCTAACGAAGCATAAGAAATAATAATAATAACATCTCCAACGGTTGCTTTTCTTGCAGCAGGGCCGTTCATGCATATCTCCCCACTTCCTCTTTTCCCTTTAATAACATATGTTTCAAGCCGTTCGCCATTATTAATATTAACAACCTGGACTTTTTCATTTTCAATAATATTTGCAGCATCCATTAAGTCCTCATCAATAGTAATACTTCCAACATACTGCAAGTTAGCTTCGGTTACTGTAACTTTATGTATTTTAGATTTTACAACTTCAATATTCATAATTAACGACCCTTATTTTAACACAAATTTATAAATAAAATCCGATATTATCTATTAATCGAATATCTCCTACATTAACGGCAATACAACCTCGTTTATTCCCTGGTTGTTTCCAGTTTTCTACTGAAAGCAAAGTATTTTCATCAACAATTTCAAAATATTCAACATCTAAATACGGATTTTTGTTTATGGTATTGATTACCCATTCTTGCGTTTCTTTTACGCTTAATAATTTTGCTTTTTCGCGAGCTTCAAATAATGTTTTTGCAATTAGAGAAACATTTTTTCGCTGCTCAAACGTTAAACGCATATTCCTGGAGCTCATGGCCAAACCATCTTTTTCCCTAATGATGGGACACGAAACTATTTCGATGGAAAAATTTAAAATTTTTATTAACTTTTTAATAATTGCAATTTGTTGAAAATCTTTTTCGCCAAAGTAAGCCCTGTGAGGATTAACAATTTCAAATAATTTACTAACCACTAATCCCACTCCTTTAAAATGTCCAGGCCTATGGGCTCCTTCCATGACTTTATCCAGGTGGCCAAAGTCAAATTCTCTTTTATCTTCTTCAGGATATATCTCTTCATTTGAAGGAACAAAAAGCAAATCACATTTTACTTTTTTTAATTGTTCTAAATCATCCTCTAAAATGCGGGGATATTTTTCAAAATCTTTTGGATTATTAAATTGTGTGGGATTTACAAAAATACTAACAACTGTTATATCATCTTTTTTATTTGAGCACTCAATTAATGAAAGGTGTCCCTGGTGCAGGGCTCCCATGGTTGGGACAAAACCAATTGATTTCCCCTGTTGTTTCAGTAAAGATAGTTCAGCAACTACCTCTGTTCTTTTCTTAAGAATTTTCATAACTTGATGATAAAAATATCATGCAAATATATAACGAAACAAAAAACAAAATAAAGAATATTTGGTTTTATTATAACATATTTTTTATCCGCTGTAGTTTAGGCTTAGTAATTTGTTGATGGTTAATTTAATTTTTACTAATTTTGCGATGGTTTAAACTAATTCAAATTTCCAGATGGAGAACACAAAAGTTTTATTCATTTCACAAGAAATTACACCATATTTACCTGAAACAGAAATATCCAAAATTGGAAGATATTTACCACAGGGGGTTCAAGAACGGGGAAAAGAAATCAGAACCTTTATGCCAAAATTTGGTTGTATAAATGAACGCCGAAATCAATTACATGAAGTAATCCGCTTATCAGGGATGAATTTAATTATTGATGATACTGACCATCCTCTTATTATAAAAGTTGCATCCATTCAAGCAGCAAGAATGCAGGTTTATTTTATCGATAACGAAGATTATTTTCAAAGGAAATATACGCTTAGCGATGAAAATGGAACATATTTTGAGGATAATGACGAGCGTAGCATCTTTTTTGCACGCGGAGTATTAGAAACTGTAAAAAAATTACGTTGGGCACCCGATATTATCCATTGTCATGGATGGTTTACAGGGCTTGTTCCATTATATATTAAAAAAGCTTATAATGATGATCCATTATTTATGAACTCAAAAATTGTTTATTCGGTTTATAATGATGAATTTCCTAAGCCACTTAAAAAGGAATTTAAAGATAAATTACTTTATGAAAATATTACAAAAAATGATGTTAAATTATTAAAAACCCCCAGTTATATTAATTTAAGTAAGCTTGCTATTGAAATGTCGGATGCTGCGATTATTGGAAGTGAAACAATAAATCCTGAAATTAAAAGTTTTATTGAAAGTTCAAAAAAACCATTTTTAGAATATCAAAACGAAGAGGATTATATTGATGCTTACTCAAATTTTTATGATAAAATTCTTTAAAAAACTTATGACTACGCTACAATCATTTCTACAAAAAATAAACATTAAAAATTTTTTAGGGTTAATCTTATTTTTATCATTTATCACATTTTTTTCATGCGAAGAAGAGATTAGTTCGTTAGGAGAAAACCTGATTCCTGACAGTGATATTATAAAAATCGATACAACAACTTCCATTACTTTTACAAATCATGTTCAAAGGGGAGATAGTATTTTAACCGAATCGAGAACAAATTATAATATCGGTATTAACTTTAACGACTACTTTGGGCGGATTGATGGACGTTTTGCATCACAGGTTGTACCAAATCTTTTTAATTTCCCTTTCAATGATATTGAATCGTTAGACTCATTAGTGCTTTATCTAAAAATTGATAGTATTTGCGGAGTTGAAAACAATACTATTTTTAATGTTTATGAATTGGACTCTGCCATTCTTGAATCTAAAGATTACTATTCCAATTATGAAATTGAAAATATGATTCCTAATTTAAATCAGATTAATACTACTTATCGTAATTCTGGCGATTCATTGTTAGTGTTTAAATTAAGCAGTGCCTTTTATCAAAAATTAACGACCGATGAATTAATCTATGAGGATAAAGTATCATTCTTAGATGAAATTACAGGAATTACTTTAATTCCGGATAATACTGACGGAGCTTATGGACAACTCTTCAATATCAATTTAGAAAATAATGATTCAAAAATCACAGCTTACTATAAAACTGATAATGAGGGTGATATCGATACCCTTACTTTTGATTACTTTTTCAATGGATATAAATTCGGACAATACAAAATTAACTACCTAGGTGCTGAAATTAATAACTTTATACAAAACGATTCCGAAGAATCTGATTCTCTATTATTTGTCCAGGGACTTGGAGGTGCTTACTCAACCATTATATTTAACAATATTAATGAATGGGAAGGTTTCAAATATTCTATTTTAAAAGCTGAGCTCATAATACCTACAGCAGATTTTAACTACGATGATGACAGTTTTTTTCCTCAAAGATTGTTTTTTACATATACTGATAATTATGGCGATCCTCGCCAAATAGAAGACTATAGTGAAAACTATTTTGGAGGAACTTTGAATGAAGATTACAACTATTTTTCTTTTGATATCTCAAAACACTTTAGAGATATTGTTAATGGAGAAATCAATGATACCAGCCTTGATGTTAGAATAGTTAATAATTCTTCATACCCTCATCGTATTATATTACAGAATAATATCAAATTAAAAGTTACTTATACAAAACACTAAAATCATACTTTTATATGTGCGGAATAGTAGGTTATATTGGAGAAAAACAAGCTTATCCCATACTAATCAACGGATTAAAAAGGCTAGAATATAGAGGATATGACTCGGCAGGAATAGCATTATTAAATAATAAAGTTAATATTTTTAAAAAGCAGGGTAAAGTTGCTGATCTTGAAAATCACGTTTTAAAAGATGATATCTCAGGAAATATTGGAATAGGACATACCCGCTGGGCAACACATGGAGAACCTAATGATATCAATGCGCATCCTCATGTTTCCATGAATGGCCATTTTATCATAATTCATAATGGAATCATCGAAAATTATGGTAAGTTAAAAGAAAAATTAATTGACCGTGGATATACCTTCAAAACCGAAACCGATACAGAAGTTTTAGCTAACTTAATTGAGTATATTTATATAAAAGGGCAGGTAAGCGCCGAAATTGCTGTTCGTTTGGCCTTATCCAAAGTTGTTGGGGCATATGGGTTAGCCATTATATGTAAAGATGAGCCAGACAAACTTATTGCTGCCCGTAAAGGAAGCCCTTTAGTTATTGGCGTTGGCGAAGGTGAATATTTCATTGCATCCGATGCTACTCCCATTGTTGAACACACTAAAAGTGTAATCTATTTAAATGATGATGATGTAGCTATACTTGGACAAGACGGACTTACGCTTAAAACCATAAAAAATGATAAACTAACACCCAAAGTTCAAAAAATTGACCTGGAAATTGGCGCCATTGAAAAAAATGGATTTGACCATTTTATGCTTAAAGAAATCTTTGAACAACCACGATCAATCTTAGACACTTTCAGAGGAAGAATATCGCTTGACAAAAATGAAATCCATTTAGGTGGGTTATACCATGTAATGCCAAAGCTGCTGGAAGCCAAAAGAATTATTATAATTGGATGTGGAACATCGTGGCATGCAGGTTTAGTTGGCGAATATTTAATTGAAGATTTAGCCAGAATCCCTGTTGAAGTTGAATATGCCTCAGAATTCAGATACAGAAATCCAATTATTACCGAAGAAGATATTGTTATTGCTATAAGCCAAAGTGGCGAAACAGCAGACACACTTGCAGCCATTAAAATGGCTAAAAAAGCAGGAGCTACTGTTTTAGGTATCTGTAATGTAGTAGGTTCTAGTATCCCTCGAGAAACGGATGCCGGAGTATATACCCATGCCGGCCCGGAAATTGGAGTAGCATCAACCAAAGCATTTACAGCACAAGTTACTGTTCTAGCAATGATAGCTATGTTGTTGGGTCATGAAAAAAAACATATTAGCGAAAAAAATTACAATGTCTTAATTAATCAGCTTAATGATATCCCTGTAAAAATTGAAAAAATACTTACCCATAATGATGACGTGCTTAAAGTAAGTAAACTATATAAAGATGTAACAAACTTTCTTTATCTGGGCCGAGGATATTTATACCCCGTAGCACTTGAAGGAGCCTTAAAATTAAAAGAAATCTCCTACATTCATGCCGAAGGATATCCGGCAGCAGAAATGAAACACGGGCCCATTGCATTAATCGATGAAAAAATGCCGGTAGTGGTTTTAGCCACAAAAGATAAATCATACGAGAAAATTGTTAATAATATCCAGGA